>JAHXIM010000406.1 GCA_025655635.1 gamma proteobacterium symbiont of Lucinoma myriamae
AGCGGCACCACCTTCAGGTGGTTAACAAATTAGTCCGCTTTGAGCGGTTAACAAATTCAAGCCTCCGGCTTTGCCGGAGGTCTTTGACTACATCTTATCTCATCGATCAATATTATTGACTTAGTCAGGTGTTTTTTGCATTAAAAATTCTAATAATACTTTTTGCGCATGCAGACGATTGCCGGCTTCATCCCAGACAACACTTTGTTTGCCGTCAATAACAGAAGCACTCACTTCTTCACCACGATGAGCAGGCAGGCAATGCATAAAGAGGGCGTCGTTATTTGCCTGTGCCATAAGTTTGTCGTCAACAATATAGCCGTCAAAAGCGGCTTCTCTACGTGCTTGTTCTTCTTCCTGACCCATTGATGTCCAGACATCAGTCACTACCAGATCAGAATCCGTTGAGGCAGCCATCGGGTCACGAATGATTTCCACCTGATCGCCTGCGGCAGCAAATATTGCCTGATCCGGATCATAACCTTCAGGACAGGCGATATTGAGTTTAAAACCCCATTGACGTGCGGCATTGATATAAGAATGGCACATATTATTACCATCACCTATCCAGGTGACTGTTTTTCCTTCAATACTGCCGCGATGTTCCTGATAACATTGCATGTCGGCCAGTAACTGGCAGGGGTGATACATATCAGTCAGGGCATTAATGACAGGGACTGAAGAGTATTGCATAAATGTTTCCAGCTTCTCATGCTCAAAGGTGCGGATCATAATAATATCCACCATTTGTGATAACACCCGGGCACTGTCTTCAATCGGTTCACCACGACCTAACTGGGTATCTCTGGGAGAAAGAAATAATGCGCCGCCGCCAAACTGCAGCATTCCGGTTTCGAATGAAACACGGGTACGGGTGGATGATTTTTCAAAAATCATTCCCAGCATACGGTTTTTTAAGGGTTCGTAAATATCGCCGGCTTTCTGCATTTGTTTCAGGACAATAGAACGATCGGTCATTTTTCTCAGCTCATCACTGGAAAAATCCATTAAAGTTAAAAAGTGGCGCAATTTGTTATCAGTTGTCATTAGTTGCTTTCTCCTGCGCAGCAGGTTTCTTTGGTTATAAGAGATGTTATAAAATCGGTTATAAAAATAGATAGAAAGTTAAGCGTTTGTATGCTCTATGATTAACTCGCTCACAATCGCTATTATCTCGTCTGCTTGTGCATCTGTGGTAATTAATGCCGGTAATAAACGCACCACACTATCAGCGGTGACATTAATCAATAGCTTTTTATCAAGTGCTTTTTTAACCAGTTCAGTACAGGGACGATCAAGCTCAATACCAATCATTAAACCTTTGCCTCTGATATCGAGGATTTTACCTTGCTCAATTAATGTCGCCAGAGTTGTTTTAAAACCCTGCTGGAAATAGCTGCCCAGCTCTGCTGCACGCTGCTCCAGATTTTCTTCCTGCAGGGTGTGAATCGTGGCCAGTGCTGCTGCACAGGCCAGAGGATTCCCCCCGAATGTTGAACCATGCGTGCCGGGGATCATAATTTCAGCTGCAATGCCTTTGGCCAGGCAGGCACCGATAGGAAAACCATTACCAAGTCCTTTTGCTAAAGTCATGACATCAGGAATAATATCGCTATGTTGTCCGGCAAACCATTTTCCAGTTCTGCAGATACCCGTTTGTATTTCATCTAGTATCATCAGATAATTATTTTCATCACAAAAAGCACGTATTTCTTTTAAATAGCTGTCTGCCGGTGTCGCTAAGCCGCCTTCACCCTGAATGGGTTCAACCATGACGGCAACGATATCAGCATTGTTATTAGCCACCTGTCTGATGGCGTCCATATCATTGTAATCAACATGAATAAAGCCTGGAACCAGGGGTTCAAAGCCTGCCTGGACTTTAGCATTACCTGTTGCTGACAGCGTTGATAACGTTCTGCCGTGAAAGCTTTTGTTTGCGACGATAATGGTTGGCAGATCAATGTCCTTAGTATGGCCATAGCGCCGGGCAATTTTAATGGCTGCTTCATTGGCTTCGGCACCAGAATTACTGAAAAAGACCCGATCCATAGCGGATAATTCGCATAACTTATCAGCTAGAGTTTCCTGATTAGGAATACCATAAAGATTGGAGGTATGCATCAATGTGCTTGCTTGTTCACTAATCGCTTTTGCCACTGCCGGGTGACTATGGCCCAGACCGCAAACGGCAATACCTGTGAGCGCATCCAGGTAGCGCTGGTCTTGTTCATCATAGAGATAACAACCGTCACCCTTGACAAAACTGACCGGCAAGCGGCCATAGGTATTCATAATATGATCAGACATTGAAATAATTCCTAAATATCACCTAAAAAAGCATATTTGCTATAAAATAACTTAACTCATCACTTAATATAAGTGACTAAAACAAAAAAGCAGTCGGTGAGACTGCTTTGATGTAAACCGGCCATTATATTAATTTTATTGTGTAATATCAATACTATTATTAAGCACCAACTAAAAAGCTCATTTAAAATGTTAAAGCAATGGAAGTCAAAATGCTGAGTGTAGAAAAAAGAAACAAAGCCTATTGGGATTGGATTAATGAATGCAATCAATACAATGCAGATGACTATATTCCCTTTTTTATTGACACATCAGTGTTGGGTTATATACACGTAGATAACGCCTATCTTTTTAAATCACAGGATTTTAACAAAGGGAATTCTGTTTTTTCATTGTCACAATTTCAGGGGCAGGAGGCTATTACCTTTCATGAAACAATTAATGATTTTAACAGCCGGACTCAGGCAGCCAATGATGCAGCGCAAAGCTGGTATCAATCCGGTGTAATTTCTTCCTGGGTTGGTGAGCAATATGATGTCAGCACCGGCTTTAATATCGCATCATTTTTTACCATCGAGCGTGCAGCCTCTTCTTTATTAGGTATCAAAAAATATGGCATACATTTAAATGCCTGGGTAGAAAAACAGGGAAAAATGTATCTATGGGTGGCTAAACGTGCCATGAATAAGCACACATTCCCGGGAAAACTGGATCACCTTGTTGCTGGTGGTCATGGTACGGGTTATTGCATTGAAGAAACCATGATTAAAGAATGTGCAGAAGAAGCGAATATTCCAGAAAGTATTGCGCAATTATCCAAACCGGTTTCTATGGTGTCTTATGTGATGGATAATAAGCAAAAGTTACAGCAAGATAATTTGTTTGTTTATGATTTGCAATTAGAGCCTGATTTTGTGCCGGAAAATACTGATGGTGAAGCAGAAGAGTTTTACCTCTGGCCGATTGAAAAAGTATTAGACCGTGTTGCCGCCACCCGGGATTATAAAATTAATTGTAATTTAGTGATCATTGATTTTATAATCCGCCATGGTTTTTTAAAACCGGATGAGCCTTACTATAGTGAAATTTGTTCTGGTTTACATCATTCAGAGCTGTAGGTGTTTTTTTAGAGTAAAATCTTCAAATCCAACAAAATAATGGTTTAACATGAAAAAAAGTATACTTCTCGCATTAGTAATTATCTTCAGTAGCTTTATGTATCTGCGCGATAACCCCATGGGCACGTTAAATCCCGGTGTGGGCAAAAATATTGTGGATGTGCATGTTCATGTGGCTGGGCTGGGCTATGGTGATAGTGGTTGTTTTGTCAGTGAGCAAATGAAAGATAATATTCGTTTTCCCTTTTATTTATGGGCTATGGGAGTAACGGAAGAGGAGTTGATAAAATACGGCGATCAAATTTTATTTAACAAACTCAGTAAGCAAATTGCTCAATCTGAAACAATCAAACAATCAGTGATTCTGGCGCTGGATGGCTATGTTGATGATGATGGTCAATTAAATCGTACAGAAACACAGCTGTTTATACCCAATGATTATGTCGCTGAACAAACTGCTTTGTATGACAATCTGTTGTTTGGTGCAAGTGTCAATCCAAACCGAAAAGATGCCTTACAGCGTTTACAAAAAGTAAAAGAGCAGGGCGCTTTATTGATTAAATGGATCCCGTCAATTATGAATATTGATCCATCTAATCCGGATTATATTCCCTTTTATAAAATGATGGCAAAGTTGAATATGCCACTATTGACACATACAGGCATGGAAAAATCATTTGCCAATGCCCGTGATGAATTAGCCGATCCCAAGCGTTTAAAACTACCACTGGAACATGGTGTGACTGTGATTGCCGCTCATATTGCAACCACAGGAGAAAGTGAGGGTGAAGACAATTTTACCCGGATATTACCCATGATCCGCAATTACCCGAATCTCTATGTTGATGTCTCCAGTCTGACACAAATTAATAAGCTTAATTATCTGGGCAGAGCCTTGAAGGAAGAAGGCTTAACTAAAAAAATGATTTATGGTACAGACTGGCCGTTACAATTTTTTCCATTAATATCATCCTGGTATCATATTAACCATATTAGTGTTAAAGATGCTTATACTATTGGCGGTATAAAAAATCAATGGGACAGGGATGTGGTATTAAAAACTGCATTTGGCCTGCCTGAAGACGTTTTTCTGAGAACTGAAACACTGTTAAATAGTGATAGCAATACTCTGTGAGCATTATTTGTGTGATATAATGTACAATCACATCACACAATAAGACTGCTGAATGTCATGACGGGCTGATAGATATATCAGAAGAAGATGTGTCTATTGTTCAGGACTGGGGCAATTCCATGATGGCAAATGCCACTACCGATCCATTCTGGCGTGCTAAAGTGGCCTCTGAGCTGAAGCGTAATCCGCATTTGGCAAGTGAAATCAATGATACATGCAGCAAGTGCCATGCGCCGATTGCCCATTATGAAATTACTGAAGTGCAGGAAGGCGAAATCACTCTATTTGGAGATAATGGTGTACTGAATCTGGATCTGGCTCTGAATCCCACTCACGAATTCTATAATGAAGCTCTGAATGGCGTCAGTTGCACAGTATGTCATCAGATTACTGATGATGATAGTTTAGGCACATTAGAGGGCTTTTCCGGTGAGTACAAAATTAATAATTCTAAAATTACTTATGGTCAGTTTAGTAATATCGAAACTCAACAAATGATAAATAATACGGGGTATACACCAGCATACAGCGCACATGTTTCAGATTCTGCTCTATGCGCTACCTGCCATAATTTAAAAACGCCTTTTGTTGATAATACAGGTGAAATAATACCACAAACAGAAGCAGACTATTTCCCTGAACAGATGCCTTATACTGAATGGGAAAATTCAGATTTTGATGACTCCGGCAGCACTCCCCAAAGTTGTCAGGACTGTCATATGCCTAAAACGACAGCTAAACTATCCACTAAACCAGGAAACTTAGCGCCTAAAGATGGTTTTGCCAAACATCATCTGGCTGGTGCCAATACAACCATGTTAACTCTGCTCAAAGACAATGCTTTGCAATTAGATGTCATCAGCTCAGATCTGGATTCAGGCATTGAGCGTGCGCGTACCATGCTGAAAAGTGCGGTCAATATAGAAATTGTTTCAACCTCTGTTAATAACGGCATTCTGGAAGCCCGGGTAAAACTGGCAAACAACTCAGGTCATAAAACACCCACGGCTTATCCATCTCGTCGTATGTGGCTGCACTTCAAGGTGACGTATACGTCAAAACTTCCCACGTTGACGGATCATGCCACTTTATTTAAGGGCTGAATTTTTTCAGTTAAATTCCATGGCATAAATTGAT
>JAHXIM010000497.1 GCA_025655635.1 gamma proteobacterium symbiont of Lucinoma myriamae
AACATTTCTGGTCGATCTGGTCACTCAAAAATAGGGATAATTCCTTACATTTCAAATAGATAATATGTTTTTCAGGGCTGACTATTTAAAGTACCATTAAGAAAAACAGGGGAATTTTCTTTGAGCATTGAAAATGCATTTATTTCATACTTTCTAAGGCAGTAATGCGCTGTTCTAATGGTGGATGAGTTAAAAACAATGCCTTGAGGCCGCTGCCAACACCACCGGCAATACCAAAAGCCGCCATTTGATCCGGCAGATCTTCAGGTTCATGAGCCTGCTGCAGACGACGTAGTGAAGCAATCATTTTCTGACGACCAGCAAGAGCAGCCCCGCCTTCATCAGCACGAAATTCGCGTCGACGAGAGAACCACATAACAATAATACTGGCCAGAACAGACAGTACTAATTGCGCAATAATACTGGTTATATAGTAAGCAGGGCCATGTCCTCGCTCAGTTTTGAATACAATTCTGTCAATCAGATGACCAATTACTGTCGACAAAAACATTACAAAGGTATTAACAACCCCCTGTAGTAAAGCCATAGTGATCATATCACCATTAGCCACATGACTGACTTCATGCCCAAGAACTGCTTCCACTTCATCCTGACTCATAGCATTAAGCAAACCGGTGCTGACGGCGACCAGGGCAGCATTTCGATTAGCACCTGTGGCAAATGCATTGGGCTGAGGCGAATCAAAAATACCTACTTCCGGACGACCAATACCGGCTTGCTCAGCCTGACGATAAACTGTCTCCATTAACCAGCGCTCGGCATTATTTGCAGGTTGTTCAATAACATGAACCCCCATGGAACGCTTGGCCATGGATTTTGACATAAATAATGAAATAATCGAGCCGCTAAAGCCGACCACTAATGACATCACCATTACGCCGGTTAAATTGAGATCAACACCATTTTCAGCTAATAAGCCCTGAATACCTAATAGTTGAAAAACAATGCCGACTAAAGCCATTACAGCCATATTTGTGGCAAGAAATAAAAAAAATCTGCTCATTAAAGCCTTCCTTTCATGTTGTATCTAAAATTTAATTCAAATAATCCTTATTTGGACTATCAATATTTTAACAAGTTCCTGGTTCTCCATCCATAAGTGATAAAAATTACTGACTATTCTCCTGTTTCATTTTATAGTGGGAGTATAAATTAATAGCAATAAATATCAGTCAGTTAAAAAAGGAATAATCAATGAAAGTTGCCATTACCAGTCAAAATAGAAAGACAATTACCGGTCATGCCGGAAAATGCAGAAAATTTTGGCTATTTGATATTGAAAATGATGCGGTGGTTAATAAAGAATTATTAGAATTGCCCATAGAGCAGAGCTTTCACTCCAGTTCACCATTCACTCCCCACCCATTGGACAGTATTAATGTGTTAATTACCGGTGGTATGGGTAATGGTCTGGTACAGCGTCTGGCAGCAAAGGGCGTTCAGGGAATTGTCACCAGTGAAACAGACCTGGACAAAGCCATTAGTGCTTTGCTGGCCGGGACATTAAAACATGAAGCAGACAAACCCCATGAACACCATCATTCTTAAGACAGCAGAGTTTGCTCCCACCACTAGATAAAGAAAGCTCGCCGTCAATTTCTTTGCGATTTTTTAAATGACTCTGGCGACTTTAATTACTTTCTTTATCTGCTAACCTTTACAGATGACATCAATACTTGAAGTAAACTCCCCCAGCAAAAATTATCAGACAACCGTTGCGGTTGATAATGTCTCTTTTAACATAAAAAAAGGCCAGTGTTTCGGCATGCTGGGCCCAAATGGAGCAGGTAAAACCACCGCTATTGAGATAATGGAAGGAATTACTCAACCCACGTCAGGAAAAGTTCTCTATAAGGGGAAAGCACTTGGACAACTGTTTCGTACACAATGCGGTATTCAGTTTCAGCATACCGCACTGCAGGAATTTTTAACGGTAAGAGAAACGCTCAGGCTTTTTGCCGGACTTTACCCTGAAAGCTCTGATCTGACCACTTTGATCAAACGCTGTAATTTAGAGAGTTTTCTGGATAGTGATAATCGTAAACTTTCCGGCGGTCAGCGGCAACGCATGCTGTTGGCAATAGCTCTGATCAATAATCCTGAAATTGTCTTTCTGGATGAACCCACAACGGGCCTGGATCCCCAGGCCCGGCATAACTTCTGGGATCTGATTAAAGATATACTCAGCCAAGGTACAACTATTATCCTCACTACTCACTATATGGAAGAAGCCGCTGAATTGTGTGATGAAATTATTATTATGGATCATGGCCGCATTATTGCTCATGGAGCACCGACTGAATTATTACAACAACACTTTTCTGAACATATTGTGCGCATCCCTGAAAATGAGTTTTCTATTGCACAGATTAAAGAACTACAACAACTACATCCCAATTTGAATAAAAACACCCAGCTTCAACACTCCCTGTATCAAAAAGATAGCTGGATTGAAATATCAACCACTGATGTCAATCAAATAATGAAATATCTGTTAAATGAAGGTGTTGACCTGAGTTTCCTACAGATACGTCAGCATAACCTTGAAGATCTTTTTTTAGAACTGACAGGAAGAGAGTTACGAGTATGAAACGCTTTCTGGCAATATTGCACGCCCGTAACCTTGAATTTATACGTGATCGAGCGGCCCTTTCATGGGGATTAATTTTCCCCACCGCTTTAATGATGGGCTTTGCACTTTTATTTTCCAATGGCGCTCAAGAACGCTATAAGGTAGGCGTTGCCGGTGAACTCAATCATCCCTTTTTACAGAGCCAGTATATAAAATTTATCCCTGTAGAAGACCTTGAAAAAGCGATCATTAAAGTTGAACGACATCAGCTGGATCTTTTAATCGCATCTGAACAATTACGCTACTGGGTGAATTCCAGCTCACCCGCAGGTTATATCACCGAACAACTGCTCAAAGCCAGTGGCGGAAAAAGACTAACAGCCAATGAAGTTTCCGGAAAAGAAATTCGCTACATTGACTGGCTTATTCCCGGCGTCTTAGGAATGAACATGATGTTCAGTGCCCTCTTCGGCGTCGGATTTGTCATTGTCCGTTATCGAAAAAATGGCGTATTAAAACGTTTACGAGGTACACCGCTGAGTGCAACTGAATTTCTTATGGCACAGATTTTTTCTCGACTATTACTCATTATTTTTGTTTCAGTTATTGTTTACATAGGCTGTGATCTGATACTGGATTTTAGTATGTATGGCTCATATATCAACCTGTTCCTGGTGTTTACCATCGGTTCATTAGCGATGATTTCTCTGGGACTTTTAATCGCATCACGGCTAAAAAGTGATGAGCTGGCTGCAGGACTGACTAACGCAATATCGATTCCTATGATGCTGTTATCAGAGGTATGGTTTTCTTTAGAAGGTTCGCCTCAATGGATACTATTCATATCAAATCTATTACCACTCACCCATGTCGTTGATGCCTCACGAGCAATTATGCTTGATGGTGCAGGAATAATCGATGTGGGCCACCATATATTAACAATGTTGATTATGATGCTGGTTTTTCTATTTGTGGGTGTAAAAATGTTCCGCTGGGAATAACTCGAACAAACTTACATATTGCCCCTATGGGTGAACACTCATTTAGTGATAACGAACTGTGTAACCATCACCTTCTTTAACCCTCAACACATAGGATCACCATTTTATCAGCCTTGCACTTTAACTCTCCGATTATTTTACCCTCACACCAGCTTATAGAAAATATACCACTAAAATCAACACAACCCCCATACTGTGACCTTGTTCATATATTTTTATATCCAGTTCTTGTATGTTAAAAAACAAACAACTTACTTTCAAGCACTCTAAACTTCTTATTACCCATGACCCGTAATACTCCGGAGAACGCAGGATGCAAAAACAACAAAAAACAATCATGAATGACAATTTTAAACCACTTATTCTGACATCTTTTCTAACCACTGGAATCAGCTTTTTCAGCTGTTACTCAACCCTGGTAAATGCTGAATCTGTTCATCCGACAGCAGATAATGAACACGCCACACACACTGACATGCGTACTATGACCCTCATTAAGATTAAAGATGTCACTCACGAAACAGTGGCCAGTGGCCAGTGGAAAATGGAACAACCAGGCAACCTGGAAAGATGGTGCTATCCCGGGAGATGGTGCACGAGCGCTCATTAACAAAGCTCATAATATCAATTTGACCCATCAACCGGCAGGCCATCTGATGACCCTTCGTGTTGACGGTACTTTAAACTTCGCGCGAAGAAAAAATACCCGACTTATAGTCGACACACTGGTGTCTACTAAAGACAGTCTGATTAAAATGGGTACCGAATCCCGACCAATTCTTGCTAACAAGAAAGCGTCTATTGTTATTAAAGACTGGAATCAGGGTTTTGAAACAACCGATACACTCAGCCCGGATTATGATCCTTCAAAAGTGGGTCAGGGAGTAATTATACATGGACGCTTTGTGGCAGTTGGTGCCAAAAAAACGCCCTATGCTACCTTTAGTGGTGCCAATGCCGGAGATACTTATCTGCACCTGGAAGAATTTCCAGTGAACTGGAGAAGCGGAGACACCATCGTCATTGCCGGCACGTCAAAAAAGGGTGTTGAAGCTGAAGAGCGTACCATTACATCAGTTGACCCGGTCACGAAAAGCATTTCCCTGAATCAGGCGTTAAGCTATGATCACCAGACTCCTGAACATACTATTGAAGGCCTGGAATTAAAGATTCACGTCGCAAATCTCAGCCTAAATGTCTCCATTGAAACTGACGAATCCGGCCGTGTCGCCACAAACAAGGTTCAAACCGGGCGTAAAAGCTATGGTGATGCATTCAACGCTCGCGGGCATGTAATGTTTATGCATACCAATGATATCGTAGCAAAATATGCCGGTTTTTATCATCTGGGCAGAACCAATAAGTTAATTAGAATTGAGGATTCAAAATTTTCTGATGCAGGCGACACGCTTCTGGTAGGACAAAATCCGCGTGCACGCTATTCACTACATTTTCATCGTGCCGGCTCAGACTCAGTACCGGGTATTATTGACTCCTGTGCCGTTATAAGTTCACCAGGCTGGGGTTATGTCAATCATTCCAGTAATGTTGAAATGACTTCTAATGTGGCCTATAAGGTTACTGGAGCCAGTTTTGTGACAGAAGCTGGTGATGAAAACGGCACCTTTGTCAGCAATCTGGCCATTGAAACCCGAGGCCGGGGAAGAACCCTGATAAAAGAATGGTTAACACGAAATAGCATCGGAGACTGGGGATTTCTTGGTCACGCATTCTGGTTTAACGGGGTTTATGTCGATATTATTAATAACATTGCCAATGGCTCAAGTAATTATGCATACGGCTTCGCCAGAGCTTCAATAGATAATGTAAAAACGGTGAACACACTACGAGGTGAAAAAGACTATGCAAGGGTTACTCTAAAAACCTTTGCTGGAAATCAGGCCTATGGTAACTCAGGAGGCGTACTGGCTTCATGGGGCGGAAACGAAGGCAACACGCTGCTTTTTTCTGATACTTTGGGCTTTAGTAATTTTAGAGGTGGTAATGGTGCCTGGTTTAACTGGTGGTATTCAGAAAGCATTAAATTTGATGGTGTAACACTGATAAATGACATCCA
>JAHXIM010000388.1 GCA_025655635.1 gamma proteobacterium symbiont of Lucinoma myriamae
ATGGTTGGATACAATTTACATAGCGGTGATCCTCCTACAGGGGACTTACACCCCATTAGTTTATGCCCATGACGGGCGTACACAAAATAAATAATGCCGGTAAACACTAATGCCAGGCCCACCGGAGTCACAGAAAATAAGCCCCATGTTTGCATTTGCTGTGCTTCAGGTAAAGCCTGATTCGAGGTTAATATTAAATCATTTAAAAGAATAAGAGGTGATGAACCAACCATAGTCACGGTACCACCTAAAATGGCACAAAAGCCCATAGGCATTAAAAGACGGGACATAGGTAAACCTGAACGAGCAGAGATTCTGCTGACTACCGGAATAAAGAGTGCCGCCACACCCACATTTTGCATAAAAGAAGAAATAATACCGACGGTACTTGATACGATGGGGATAATACGTTTTTCAGATGTGCCGCCTGCATTTAATATAAAAGCAGCCACTTTTGACATAATGCCGGTTTTATCCAGACCAGCACCAATAATCATCACGGCAATAATAGACATTACGGCATTACTGGAAAAACCATTAAACAGTTTGTCGGTTGAAACCAGACCTGCTTCCAGTCCCATAATAGGGGCAAATAATGTTGTTAAACCAAGCAAGACCATAATGGAAATTGCCGTGACATCGACGTCCAGAACTTCAAAAGCAAACAGATACACCGTTAACACTAACAATCCCATGACCCAGGCTATTTCAATGCTGGGCACAACCCCTGCCATCACTATGGCAAATATCAGGAAAAATATTCCTGCAATTATCTTTTTCTTCTGTGCTTTAATCCTGTCTTTCATCTACAACACGGCTCCTGAAAATAGTAGTTCATCTGTTAATTCATCTACAGATCAATTAAGAAGCGAATTATAATATACTAATCTACTATATTTCACAAGGTGATATTACTCTTAAAACAGCTAACACACTCTATTTAAAGCATTTTTTAAAATCTCCAAGGGTATATATTTTTCCCTGTACCAGCTAACATTTGACAACAAAGTGCATAGCCCCGTTGAATTTTATAAAACAATTCACTCACTCATTGATTTTAGATAAGATAACATTCAAATTACAATTTTGTTGAATTCAAACTATGCTCTACATTATTCTGTTCATCATTTTTATCAGTATTTTTTTTCTGCCTCAATGGTGGATAAAACATATCATGAAGCGCTATAGCAAAACCATTAATGCCCTTCCAGGTACGGGAGGAGAACTTGCACAGCACTTAATTGACCAGTATCAGCTCCCAGTCACTCTCGAAGCAACCGATCAGGGTGATCATTATGATCCACAAAGTAAAACAGTTCGCTTAAGTGCTGAATATTTAAATGGCAAGTCACTCACCGCTATTGCCATAGCAGCTCATGAAGTCGGTCATGCGGTTCAGGATTTTCAAAAAGACGAGTTATTGATATTGCGTGGAAAAATGGTTGTTGCCTCACAACGCTTTCAAAAAATAGGTGCAGGAATTATTTTTGCAGCACCTTTAATGACTGCATTCACACATTCTCCTTTGGCAGGTGTTGTTATTGCTCTTATTGGTTTTCTTAGTATTGCTTCATCTGTAGTGGTCCATTTTATTAGTTTACCGGTTGAGTTTGATGCCAGTTTTAATAAAGCATTGCCGCTGCTTAAGGAAGGCAACTATGTCACCAAACGAGACCTCATTGCAGTACGTAAGGTATTATTAGCAGCAGCACTCACTTATGTTGCTGCAGCATTGGCGGGTTTATTAAATGTCTGGCGCTGGATTGCACTCTTAAGGCGATAAAGGTAAAGCGATAAGTGACAGCAATGCTTAATAATCATCACAAATTAATATCGGCTAAACTACCATCTGAGAGCAGCAGCACTTTATCCATGCGGGCAGCCAGTTTTTCATCATGGGTCACCAGAACCAGGCTAATATTCATTTCTTCATTCAGTTTGATTAACAAATCATAGACCTGTTTAGCCGTGGTATTATCTAAATTTCCCGTTGGTTCATCGGCGAGCAGACATTTGGGATTAGTGACTAAAGCCCTTGCTATTGCAGCACGCTGTCTCTCACCGCCGGATAATTCACCCGGTTTATGTTTGACACGCTTGCTTAAACCGACTTGTTCCAGTAGATAGCTGGCTTTCTCTCTTGCCTGTGAAACTTTGTCTCCACGGATCAAAAGCGGCATCGCCACATTTTCTAAGGCCGTAAATTCTGGTAATAAATGATGGAACTGATATACAAAGCCCAGTGTTCTATTGCGTAACTCACCCAATTTCCTGGCATTTAATCGACTAACATCATGCCCGTCAATTAACAGTTTTCCTGATTTAATGGTATCCAGACCGCCCATCATATACAGCAATGTACTTTTTCCCGAACCCGAAGCACCGACTATCGCCAGACGTTCTCCACTGCTGATCTGTAGATTGATATTCTGAAAAATATCAACCCGACCATTACCATCATCAAAGTATTGGTCTAAATTTTGGCAATCAATAATAATATCACTCATAGCGCAAAGCCTCTGCGGGTTGAACTCTGGATGCTCGCCAGGCAGGATAAATGGTCGCCAAAACCGTCAAACCAAATGAAATAGTACCCGTTACCAGCACATCCGACCATTTCATTTCTGAAGGCAAGTCACTAATAAGATAGATATCAGGTGCTAAAAATTTCATACCCAAAAGGCTTTCCAATGCAGGAACCAGAGTATCAATATTTTGTGCCGTCAAAATTCCCATTACCACGCCTAATAAAGTCCCCACCACACCAATCAGCATTCCCTGAGAAATAAAAATTCGCATAATCATCCCCGGGCTGGCGCCTAAGGTTCTTAAAATGGCGATATCAGCCTGTTTATCATTCACCACAATGACAAGAGTAGAAACAATATTAAAGGCGGCAACTGCAATGATCAAAGATAAAATAATCATCATCATGGTTTTTTCAATATTAATAGCACGAAACAGGTTGGCATGATGTTGAGTCCAGTCGATCACCCTATGGTAGCCTTCAATCTTGCTTTCAATCTCCCGGCTAATTCGAGGGGCATCATAGAGGTCATCCAGTTTAATACGAATACCTGTCACCAGATCTTTCATTTTAAATAAAACTTGAGCATCACGAATATGTATCAGCGCCATATTACTATCGTATTGATTATGCCCTACTTCAAAAATTCCGACTACGGTAAAACGTTTCAGTCTGGGCATAATTCCAGCCGGCGTAACATTAGCGGATGGCGTCACCATCGTCACTTTAGAGCCAACCACAGCACCAATAGAACGGGCAAGGTAACGGCCAAGAATAATGCCGTATTTTTTCTGATTCAAGGCATCATAACTACCCCGAACAATTTTTTCAGACACTTCTGAAACACTTTTTTCTTCCTGCGGGTCAATACCACGAATTAAAGCACCATGAACATTAGATGCATTGGTTAACATGCCTTCTTTTAAAATATAGGGGGCCGAGCCTTCTACATGAGCTTGTTGTTCAACTAATTTATCAACCGAAGGCCAGTCTTCTAATTTACCATTAATACCACTGATAGTAGCATGCGAAGCCATACCTAAAATACGCTCACGAATTTCCGCCTGAAAGCCATTCATGACAGAAAGTACGGTAATGAGCGCCCAGACACCTATGGCAATACCAATAAAGGAACTCAGGGTAATAAAAGAGATAAATTGATTTCGACGTTTTGCACGGGTATAGCGAAACCCCAAAAAGAGAGAGAGTGGTTTGAACATAAGTACTTATGTTATTTCCTGTTTATCAATAAAAATCTGCGTAAAAGATTAAATAAAAGTCCGAAGAGCAATACTATACCTATCATGGGAACAGATATCAAGCATAAGGCAGACTGTCTATTATGAGTAAAATAAAGATGTATGAGCATTAATTCTTAAACTTATAATAATAATGGTTCACTACTCATCTCAGAGATTAAAGCAGGCAAAGTAACGTGATTTTGTTTAAATGAGCGAATCGTTGTACGAAAATATGAGCCTATGCTAGTATTACGTTACTAAGTGTTGGAACAATAGAATCTCTATCTGTAGGAAGTGCAATGAAAAAAATTGGCGTGATTGGAATACCCGACAAGTGGTCGACAGAAACCTTAGCTGATGCTATTGAACAGCGAACTGGATTTCGTCTCGTTATTGATATGAGTCGAGTCAGTTTAGATTTATCCGATAACAAATTATACTATTCTGATGCAGATAAAAAAATTAATCTATGTGATTTAGATGGATTGATGATCAAAAAAATCAGTGCCGAATATAATCCAAATACTCTGGATAGACTAGAGTTACTACTCATTGCCCAAGCTCAGGGGGTTAAAATATTTAGTGTTCCTGAAAAAATCATGCGCTTAATTGACCGCTTAAGTTGTACAGTCATATTACGTAATGCTGATTTACCAATGCCCGATACCATTGTCACTGAAGATATTAATGAAGCAATTGAAGCAGTAAAAAAATTCTCCAGTGCTGTTTTTAAACCACTTTTTTCAACCAAGGCACGAGGAATGGTCATCATTGATTCCAGCAATCCTATTGAACAGATAAAAAGTGAAATTGAACAATTTCAATCAGAGCATCAAATGATGTATATCCAGAAAAAAGTCAATTTACCAGGGCGAGATCTTGGCCTGGTTTTTTTAGGCGGTCAATATCTGGGGACTTATGCCAGGGTAAATCAATCCGGTACATGGAATACCACAATTAATAGTGGCGGCCGTTATGAAAATTTTACTCCTTCTAAAGAAATTATCAGTATCGCACAACAGGCACAGGATCTTTTCTCGATGGATTTTACCACCGTTGATATTGCAGAAACAGATAATGGTCCAATAGTATTTGAAGTATCTGCCTTTGGTGGTTTTCAGGGCGCATTAGATGGAATAGGCATCAAAGCAGCTGAATTATATGCTGATTATGTGCTTAATAAGATTTAATTACATAAAATAGACTTAACACTATGGCAAGAATCATAGCCGCGTTAATACGACATGGTGACTACCACCAGTTAAAAGATACACCCAGTGCCTGGCAACCCTTTGCTTTAAATGAAGCAGGAAAAAATCATGCTCGATTAGCAGCACAAGACATCCATAACACACTGATTCAACACAATTGGCTGCTGCACCCTGCTTGTGATTCATCACGACTATTAAGAGCATGGCAAACAGCAGAAATAATTTGTGAGCAATTACAAAATTCACAGTCTTATAAAAGTGAGCAAGCTATTACAATTGACAGCTTTGATGCACTAGCAGAACGAAGTGTTGGCAGCGCAGCTAACTTAACTCTCGCTCAGATTGAGGAAATCGTTCATGATGATCCTCGTTTTGATTCCTTACCAGAAGATTGGAAATCGAACAGTCATTTTTGCCTGCCTTTACAAGGGGCTGAATCCCTAATGAATTCAGGTAAACGTGTTGCCGATCATATAACAAAAAGTATGTCTGATTTACAAAAATCAGTTAAACAGCCGACACTAAAACTATTTGTTGGCCATGGTGCTGCTTTTCGACATGCTGCCTATCAGTCAAAGACCTCCGGCAAAGCCGGAGGCTTGAATTTGTTAACCGCTCAAAGCGGACTAATTTGTTAACCACCTGAAGGTGGTGCCGCTT
>JAHXIM010000324.1 GCA_025655635.1 gamma proteobacterium symbiont of Lucinoma myriamae
TATAACATTTCTGGTTGATCTGGTCACTCAAAATCAGGATTAATTCCTTATATTTCAAATAGATAATATGTTTTTCAGGGTTGACTAAGTATGGAACAGGTCAGGGTATTGCCAATAGCAATTATAGTTTCTCCAGGCGAATATTGATCATTGATCTGGTGTCCCGAGACAATAACCGTCTGATATGGCGTGGCTCTGCTCCCACACGTATCACAGCAGATGATAACGAACAAAAAAACGAAAGGCACTAAATGACGCCGTTAAAGTGATACTAGCCCCCTTTCCACCAAAAAATAATTTTACTTCTTTAAAAACACCGGTCTTTGACGAGTAATTCCAACAGCTGTTTTTATCTTCTATAAAACAGGTGACAGCAGATAAAAGATGCGGCTGATGGCTTTAAACCAAAATGGCCGCTGTTCAAAACCTTTAATACTGTCCATAAAGCAATTTTTAAAATCATATTCCAGCATACAGGCCACTTGCTGATTAAAATCTGAATCAGCCACATAGGCCATGATTTCAAAGTTCAGGTGGATTGAACGATTGTCCAGATTCATGGTACCCACAGCTGCCAGATTATCATCGATTAAAATCACTTTTTGATGACTGAAGCCTTTGGTATAGCGATAAATTTTAATATTGTAACCCTTCAGTTCCCGATAATAGGCAAACGAAGTGAGATAGACAAAATATTTATCATATTTTTCCGGCAATATCAGACGAATATCAACCCCTCTAAGGGCGGCATTTTTTAAGGCATTAATCACTTCTGCATCCGGCACAAAATAAGGTGAAGCAATCCATACTCGAGACTTTGCCTGATTAATTAAGGCACAGATAAAAAGTGAACAGGCCGGCTTTTCATCTGCGGGCCCGGTATCCAGCAGCAAAATATTCTGATTACAATGAGCTGCAGTGCCCAATGTTTTATGACAATCCTGAATTGTGCTGTTACACACTGTTTCAGCACGTTGTACCAGCCAGTTCAGTTCAGGTATTTCACCCACACTCCAGTACCAGTCTTTCACAAAAACGCCCTGAGTAGCCTGTACCGAGGGACCTTGCAGCATGACATGGGTATCACGCCAATACCCCATACTCTCATCTTCACCCAGATATTCTCTCCCCAGATTCAAACCGCCGACAAATGCCTTTAAGCCATCAATGATAAGTATTTTTCGATGATTCCTGAAATTTATATGTAAGTACTTACTTACTCCATTACGCTCATTAAATGAAGAAACATGCGCCCCTGCCTGACGTAATTCCTGTAGATAACGCGATGACAGACTAAGCGAACCCAGACCATCATAAAGAAAATAAACACGTACACCCTGCTGCATTTTTTCTGTCAGCAGTTTACGAAATACTTCGCCAACATGATCATCGTGAATAATATAAAACATAATCTTCTGCCTGCTCAATTGCCTTGAGCATGGCCTGATAGGTTTTTTGCCCATTGATTAATAATTGTGCTGAATTACTGGAGGTAAATGGCAGATGCCCCAGATTGCTCAGCGTATTAGTAACATCTTCAAGGCCTTTGATATCAGTCATATGATATTGCTGAATTTCCTGTAACGCCTTGCGTGCTGTTTCAATATCCTCCAGACGTGCCTGACGAAAACTTTCCATATAGCCATGAAAACGACTATTACCAAAGATCCAGTATAGGGGTAGTATGAACAGTGGAATAATACTCAGACTGATAGCCCAGGCAACTGCTGCCTGAGAAGTACGCGTATTTAAAATAGCATGGATAGCTGAATAAACACCGGCCATTTCAAGTAACAGATAGAGCATAGCAAAGAGATATAGTGGTTCTTCAATCATTTCCACTTCTAACATTTAAGGTAATTCCTTATTTAATATCTGTTATAATCCACATTTTTTAATACACAGGCTCACTCTATTGTATGCTTCCAACAATTCTATGCAAATAACTGGTCTTATTTTAGCTGGTGGTCGTTCAAGCCGAATGGATGGCCATGATAAAGGTCTGCTTAAATTACACGGGCGGCCAATGATCAGCCATGTCATTGACAAGCTAAAACCACAAGTTGAACAAATTTTAATCAGCGCCAATCGGCATCTTGATGACTATCAAAAATTTGGCTATGAAGTACTTGTCGATGATTATGATGATTATCGCGGCCCGTTGGCAGGTATGTCTCGCGGCCTTGCTCAAAGCAAAAGTGAGTACTTACTTACTGTACCCTGTGACGGCCCGTTATTACCCATGGATCTGGCCAGCAGAATGCTGGCTTATGCTCAGAAAAAAAAAGCCAAAGCAGTATTGGTATTTGATGGTCAATACAACCAACCTACTTATAATTTAATTCATAAGGATTTATTGGCCCATTTAAATTATTCCTTGGTAAATAATGAGCACAAACTGGGTAAATGGTTAATGGATAACGGCGCACTTAAGCTGGATTTTTCAGATCAAAAATCAGCCTTTTTAAATGTCAACACACCAGATGATCTGAACTTACTCAGTCAGCAATTAAGTTAAGTTTCAGCAACTCAAATTAGTCATCCAGTGTTTTCAGCATTTGTTTAGCAATAGCGGTCACTTTTTTATCTTTACTAATGCTGATAATCTTTTCAAAAGCCTCAATTGACTGCTCAATCATTTCATCCATATAACCGACAATACCAGCCGCTTCCTGCATACCACCAATGAGATCTTTTATTTCTGGCGGCAGCTCAGGATCATTGAGCAATTCATTGGTTGCCAATGATAATTCCTGCTCATCTTCAAAAAAATCTTCTTCAGAAAATAATTGTTCGTCTTTAATTCGTTTTAATTCATTATCCCGACCGGTTTTACCATTAAAAACCACGCCTTCAAATATTTCTTCCAGAACAAGGTTTACTTTATGAATATCAAAATGCTCAGCATCAAAACCTTCACCCAGCCATTCTATTAATTCTTCGTATTCATCATCATCCGGCGCAGCTAATTGCTCCAGCATGTGCTGATATCTCCATGGCCCGCCGCAGTCTTCAGGAGGACATGAGCGCTTACCCTTGGTACAAACCACAGAAAACTGTCCCTTTTTGTGAGGCAGGATTTTTTCTAAAATAATTTTATGTTCCCAACCATCACCAAAATCGTATTCATACTTAATCCAGTCTTTCTCCTGTTTAAGAATTTCATTGATCAGTACCATAGATTCATCAACGGCATCACCACCAAAGTCCATCATAAACTCTTCATCATCCTGAAGGTTATAAACAACACCATCGCGATCAATAAACTGATGTAAATGACTGCCATCCCAGCCCATACTGATCTGAATAGCATCATGTAAGGCATCCATTGTCATGCGGCTGTCCACAACCAGACGTCGCCAGATGGGCGGCTTTATATTATTTAAAACAACTTTAATCTGATAATTCTGCCGCAGATGAACAACATTTGATGGTGAACTCATTGTATAATTCTCTAGAATAGTTCTCTGTGATTGGGTTTACAGGACACTTTAACACTTATCACTAAGAGACAAAAATAAATATCAATTCTGCTCTAAATCAAGACATTTATTCTTTATTTCAGGTAAAATCATGCCTCATTTATTTACTAAAGATCGATTATTATGATTGTGACAGATATATTTGATAAAGGTGGCATTATCGTCTGGATACTGGCCGGTTACTCATTTATTGCCCTGACGATTTTATTTGAACGGGTCATCCGCTTTACCTTTATGGGCAGTCCCGCAAGAAACACAGAACACAATTTACTTGAAGCACTTAAACAGTGCCAGCCGGACACCATTATCAATAATATGCGTGGCCCGGAGGGGCGTTTATTACAAGGTATGCTGCAAGCGTCAAAAGATGGCATCCATGATCTTAATCGAGTCGCCATTCGCCTGGGCAGCTTTGAATTAAATAAAATGGAAAAAGGCTTCCGCACCTTATCCTTTCTTGGCAATACTGCACCGCTACTAGGTCTTTTAGGAACAATTATCGGCATGATCAAGGCCTTTATGGTTATTGAACAGGCTGGCGGTCAGGTAGATGCTCAGGCACTGGCTGGCGGTATCTGGGAAGCTATGCTCACTACTGGAGTGGGTCTGGCAGTTGCTATTCCAGTATTACTTCTTTTACACCTGCTCGAATCCACTGCCGATAAACGCGCTCAAAGTATGCGCAACTTTGCCTCCATAATGATTGAGTATTTCCCCAAGGACAACAATAACCTGCCCACAGAAGAAGATATAGAAGCGACTCATCATCGTAATGGTGTGACTCATGCAGTTTGAGGGACGCAGACGCACCAGCCATGTCCCAAATTTAACGCCTTTGATTGATATTGTTTTTCTGCTGCTGGTCTTTTTTATGCTGACTTCACATTTTGTGCGTGATGAAGTGATCAATATTGATCTACCCGAAGCAGACAGTGGTGAAGCACTGGATGAACCTCAACAAGTCGAAGTTATTATTACCGAAGCCGGTGAGTATTCACTTCAGAGTCAAATTGTCTCTCTGGAAACATTAGAAACTCTGTTAGTAGAAGAACTGAAAAATCAGAAAGAGAAAGTGGTACGCATCCGGGGTGATGAAAACGTCGATTTAGGGATTGCTATCGGTGCCTTCGATGCCGCACGCAAAGCTGGTGCTTCAGGGGTAGATATTGTTACCATTGATCATCCGGTCACGGCTAAACCTCTACCTGCTGCATTACCTGATAGCTCAAGCAATTAAAATGACCCAGGTTTCTTTATCTCGGCATTTATTCTGGTATTCCCTGCTCAATTCAAACCGCTTTGTCTGGTCACTGGCTATTGTATTTTCACTGACAATACATTATTGTTTATTTTTTCATAAAAACAAACAATACAATGCCTTACCAGACATGGTGATTCAGGAAACCATTACTCATGTGCGTTTTTCCAGCGTCACCCCTCCACCAATTACCGTAGTTGAACCACAAATCGAAATACCAAAACCTGAACCAGTTATTCCACCAGAACCAACACCTGTGGAAGAAAAAATAGTTGAAGAAAAAAAGCCCGAGCCTATTATTAAAAAAAAGGTCAAACCTAAGCCAAAACCCAAACCTAAGCCCAAGAAAAAACCTAAACCTAAACCTAAACCTAAACCAGTAAAAAAGGTACAGAAAGTAAAGGTCAAGCCAACACCTGCAGCACAACCTGTTGCACACAATACTGTACCACCTGTTAAAGAAGTTAAAATATCTCCTGTGCAGTCTAAAGCAGACCAACGCCTTATAGAGCAGACCAGAAAAAGTTATCAGGCCCTCTTAATGCGTCATATTGAAGTACATAAACACTATCCCAGAGTGGCTCGAAAACGCAAAATTGAAGGTAAAATTCAAGTTTCATTTACACTATTAGCCAATGGGGATATTAAAAATCTGATGATAAACGGCAAGCGAAGTATTTTAAAAAAGGCAACTAAAAATGCCATTGATAATGCCTTACCTATGCCACAACCGCCAAAAAAATTATCCGTGCCTATGAATATAAAATTTTATATGAATTATTTCTTAAAATAAGTAGTCAGCCCTGAAAAACATATTATCTATTTGAAATGTAAGGAATTATCCCTATTTTTGAGTGACCAGATCGACCAGAAATGTT
>JAHXIM010000417.1 GCA_025655635.1 gamma proteobacterium symbiont of Lucinoma myriamae
AGCGGCACCACCTTCAGGTGGTTAACAAATTAGTCCGCTTTGAGCGGTTAACAAATTCAAGCCTCCGGCTTTGCCGGAGGTCTTTGACTTAACTCATGCTTTGTCTCAAAGTAATAAAGTGGTTCAATTCAGACAAAAGAACGTTGAAAAGAGTGAATATCTAGCTTTAGCTGAAATTGCGAAATCAGTGTGTAAACAATTTAATAGTATTTTATTATTGGGCACATCTGTTGATATCTATGCTCAGGCAAATGCCGATGGTCTCCACTTAAACAGCCAGGCCTTATTTGAATATGATAAGCGACCGGTTTCAAGTTATCATCTATTATCTGTCTCATGCCATAATCTTGATGAAATGAAACAGGCTGAAAAACTGGGGGCTGATATTTTATTATTATCACCGGTCAAAGCTACCTCAAGTCACCCTGAATTAGCAGCAATTGGCTGGCAATCATTTCAACAAATGATAGAGCATATTAAATGCCCTGTTTATGCTTTGGGAGGTATGCAGGCTTCTGATCTGGATGATGCAAAACGAGCGGGTGCTCAGGGTGTAGCAGTTTCTTCATTCCAGAACTGCTGGCTTAGTTTTTTGTTAATTCACCAATAAACGCAACAAGATAATCCCAAAACTTA
Organism: gamma proteobacterium symbiont of Lucinoma myriamae; assembly: GCA_025655635.1. Lineage (GTDB taxonomy): Bacteria > Pseudomonadota > Gammaproteobacteria > GRL18 > GRL18 > GRL18. Next base: position 637 of record JAHXIM010000417.1, read on the forward strand.
TCGACACTAGCAATATTCACCTGCTCACGAGGAGAGTGTGCGCCGGTAATGGTGGGTCCGAAAGAAATAATGTCGCAGTCAGGATAGACATCAGAGAGTAAACCACATTCCAGACCAGCATGGATCACCTGAACAACAGCCGGTTTATCAAATAAATGTTGATAGAGGCTTAACGCCTGCTTGAGCAACCGACTCTCTTTATTAAGCTGCCAGCCGGGATAAGCACCATTGATATCAACTGTTAAGCCAAATTGCTGCTGATATTGAGCAATTCTAAGTGCATGAGCATCACGCTCATAATTACTCGCGCTGCGGCACAAATTGAGCATGTGCAGATCCTGGCCTGCTTCCAGAGTAATGACACCCAGATTATTAGAGCTTTCAACAATATCAGGTAATACATCTGAATACTTAATGACCCCATTGGGATGAGATGCAAACAGACTCAATAAAGCACCGCTTTGTTCTTTTGATAAAACAAGATTAGTATTGGAGACTATTTTTTCCACAGCTAAGCACAGTTGTGTTTCACTGCTGCTATAAAGTTTGCTAAGCTGAGTATTACGCTTGAGCAGCCATTTTATCAATGCATCACTATCAGTCGTAAATAAGGTAGCAAACGCTTCACGGGGTATGGCATTGCGCAGGGTACCGCCATTAAAACTCTGTATCTGGATAGCAAATAACTGGCTTAGACTTAACAGCTCCTGTGCTAATAATACATTGGCATTGGCTCGATTTAAATGAATATCAACACCGGAATGACCGCCTGATAAGCCAGTTAAACTAATTTTAAGCAGTTCATTATGCGTTGGCTGATGCTGCTGCCATTGCAGTGCTAAATTGGAATCTACGTCCACTCCACCGGCACAACCAATATAAACTTCACCTTCTTCCTCGGTATCAAGGTTAAGCATACGCCGCGCTTTTAACCAGCCTGCTTGCAAGCCGAAAGCACCACCCATTCCTGCTTCTTCATCGACAGTAAATAGTAACTCTAAAGGGCCGTGAGTGATATTTTCATCGGTCATTAAGGCCAACATCGCCGCACAGCCGATACCATTGTCAGCACCTAATGTAGTCCTCGTGGCTGTTAACCAGTCGTCAACAATTTGCAGCTGCAGCGGATCATTCATAAAATCATGACTGCTGTCACTATTGGCCTGTGCTACCATATCGACATGACTTTGTAGTGCAGTAACAGGTGCATTTTCATGTCCTGCAGAAGCAGTGACACGCAATAAAATATTGCCGACATCATCCTGCTCAACGACAGCACCCGATTTTTCACCTTGCCGGCGAATATAAGCAACAATGGCTTGTTCATGTTTACTGGGTCTGGGAATATTGCAAAATTCGATAAAATGAGCCCATAAGGCCAGAGAAGGAAGTTTGTTTGTCATGAGTCTTATACTTGCTTTAGAGATGCTATTATTCAATTTATCTTGTTAGTTTACATGAATAGCGTGTCATTATGTCACTTAACCTAAGAAAAACAGGCTTCTATTAACAATCCAGTGCCCGCTCAGCTGCATTGATGTGTATAATCATCCTCTGAATTTTTAGTTTCTTATCTCTGTAGTGAGTTTATTATTTATGTCAATTTTTTCTATTGATGGCCTTTGTCTGGCTTTTGGAACCCATGTTTTACTGGATCATGCTAATTTTTCTCTGAAAATGGGTGAGCAGGTTTGTTTGATTGGTCGTAATGGTACGGGTAAAACCACCTTAATGCGCCTTATTCAGGGTGAAATGCAGGCAGATGAAGGTGACCTGCGCAAAAAAGATGGTCTGTTAGTTTCATCTCTTTCACAGGAAGTGCCTCATGAAGCATGCGGCAGTGTTTTTGATATCGTCGCTTCAGGGCTGGGAGATGCATCCAGATTATTACAGGAATACAATCATGTGCTGCATGATGTTGCCAATGGCGATGAGAAAGCACTCAAAAAAATGGAAACTATCCAGCATGAACTGGAAGCAGTTGATGGCTGGTCTTTGGTACAGCGCGTAGAATCCACTATCTCAAAATTACAGCTGTCAGCGGATGCCCTGATTGAAAATATGTCGGGTGGTTTGAAACGACGGGTGATGTTAGCCAAAGCATTAGTCATAGAGCCTGATATATTGATGCTTGATGAGCCAACCAACCATCTGGATATTGAATCAATCCTCTGGTTAGAAAATTTCCTGAAAGCTTATAATGGCTGTGTGCTGTTTATTACCCACGATAGAATTTTCTTACAGAACGTAGCGACACGGATTCTTGAACTGGATCGCGGTCAGCTGGTCTCATTTCCCGGTGACTATCAAACCTTCTTACGTCGTAAAGAAGAAATGCTTCATGCAGAAGAAAAAGCCAATGAATTATTTGATAAAAAACTGGCAGATGAAGAAGTCTGGATCCGCCAGGGTATTAAAGCACGGCGTACCCGCAATGAAGGACGAGTCAGGGCCTTAAAATCCATGCGTGTCGAACGAAGTCAGCGTAGAAATGTGCAGGGTAAGGCCAAACTTGAACTGGATGATAAGAAAAGTTCAGGAAAACTGGTTGTTGAAGCAGATAATATTTCCTATGAATATGAAGATAAGCCTATAGTAAAAAACTTTTCTACGGTTATTATCCGTGGTGACAGAATTGGTATTATCGGTCCTAATGGAGTCGGTAAAACGACTATGCTGAACTTGTTACTAGGCGAATTAACACCACAATCAGGGACAGTAAAACAAGGTACAAAACTTGAAATAGCCTATTTTGACCAGTTAAGAAACCAGCTGGACGAAGATAAATCCATTGTAGAAAATATCGGGCAGGGCAGGGAGTTTGTTTCAATTAACGGCAAGGATCGTCATGTGTTCAGCTATTTAGGTGATTTCCTGTTTTCCTCTGAGCGTGCAAAAGTGTCAGTTAAAGCACTATCAGGTGGTGAAAGAAATCGTTTGCTATTGGCCAAGTTATTTACCAAGCCTGCAAACTTGCTGGTGCTTGATGAACCAACCAATGATCTGGACAGTGAAACGCTGGAATTATTAGAAGCTCTCTTGATGGAATATAAAGGGACTTTAATTGTTGTCAGTCATGATCGGGCCTTCCTTAATAATGTCATCACCAGCTCACTGGTATTTGAAGAAGATGGTGTTAATGAATATGTTGGCGGCTATGATGACTGGCTCAGGCAAAGAAAACCTTTAGCTGCAGAAGGTGCTTCATCCAAAGCAAAGGTAACGAGCAAACCGAAACTGGCACAAGCTTCAAGTGCAGCAGCCAAAACGATTAAACTCAGTTATAAAGAGCAACGTGAATTAGATAATTTACCTCACAAAATTGAAGCATTTGAACAGCAGCAATCAGAATTAGAAACTATCGTTGCTCAGGCTGATTTTTACCAGCAGGAACAAGACTTAGTGGCAAAAAAATTAGCTGAACTTGAGAGCTTAAATCAGCAGCTTGAATCAGTCTATGAACGCTGGGATGAGTTGGAAGGCAAAAAAGCAGGGAAGTAATTACTATTTGGATAAGGGGATAGTATAGTTAAAATTCACTTGATTTATTAAGCCAAGTAGCTTATTCTTCCCGACCTTGGAGAGGTGGCCGAGTGGTCGAAGGCGCACGCCTGGAAAGTGTGTAAACCGTAAGGTTTCGGGGGTTCGAATCCCCCCCTCTTCGCCATATACAAAGTGTTTAATAAAATCAATCTGTTACACTACTGGTATGGTACAGTTGTACCTTGTTTCAGTATGGTACAAATGTTTTTTTGACACATGTCTACGTTTATCTTCAAGCTTTGTTATTTACTTCTGTTTTAATATCCGTTTAACTACTATACTTAAGTCATCCCACAAAGAAGAAAACACCTCTGGTGAATCAAGAACAGGGAAGGGAAGTCTATCATTGAAAGTCTGAGTTAATAGCTTAGGCTTTTTTATTGTCAGCCTAGGTTGTGGATCGCATACACATCAGCAGTCAGTTTTTGCAGATTGTATAACATTGTTATTCAAGAAGCTTTGTAACTAAGTCGCTGGCAGTTGCCAGTATCAATAGATCTGATTCACTTGGCTTTCCTGTCTGTTTATAGTAAAAATCAATAGTGGCTAAAATTTTAGCATTGGAGGACAAAACGGGTTCAGAGCAGGATGCTTTGTAGGCGGTTTGCGCTAGAATCATCACTTGATGATAGTCCGTTAGTAAACAATTGCAGATCTGAAATGATCTTTCGTTTTAGTGTACTTGCAGCAATCACACAAGCAGTATTGTTTGATGTATCAGTTTCTTGCTCATTTAGATTAAGCGCTAAATTATTGAGACTTTTTAGGAATTCAAAAGGTAAACTAGGTGCGGCACCAACTGATAGTGTATTGCTTGGTTTGTCATATAACATGATTGCACACTGTATATCTTTTATAATTGCTTCAATACCAAGTGTTAACTCGTTTAATATTTCTTCTTTAGAATGCTTACCTGATAACAGCTGTAGAATATGACAGCGTAGTTTTAATAGCATAGTTTCTTGTCGTCTAGCGCTGACATCTTGTGCAAGGCCCTCAATTGCACTGGTTTGATTATGATTATTTGATTTTGGTGTCTCTGTGACTAAAAGATAAAGTCGGCGTCCTGATTTATTGCAAACTTCAATTTCAAAACTATTTTTATTATTGTCAGCAGGTGATTGGCTATCTGTTTTTAACACCATATCAGTGAGTGATTTTATTGGGAAATAGTGAGTTGCATTATTAAGAAAATCTTCCTGAGAACAACCTAAAACTTTTTTTATCGAAGGGCTCACAGATAGGAAATTATTTTTTGAATCTCGGGTATAAAAGAAATAAAAGGTATTAATTGCATCTGCAAGGTTTTTATACTTTAGTTTATCAAGTTCTATTTGATTTTTTTGTGTACGCCCGTCATGGGCATAAACTAATGGGGTGTATACCCGTGATCAATGAAAGTGCTTGATTTTTATATAAATAGGGATCAA
>JAHXIM010000300.1 GCA_025655635.1 gamma proteobacterium symbiont of Lucinoma myriamae
CTCCAGCCTAGAGAAAAACAGTTCAATTATGAGAAGTTTGGTGCTGGATATTATGTCGTTGCATGGGCTACTGCGTTTTTTAGGATCAATAACAGCAGCCACACTGGAACCATCAGGTTGAATGATCGTCTCATAAGCCTGAAGCAGGCGAATTCTATCGCCGGCAACGACATCAGGATAATCAGCAGTCAGATTACTACTGGCATCACCGGTATGACAGGATTGACAACCCGGCTCTTTAGCCCATGAAACACGTTTTGACAGATCCATTTCACCTGCTACATTTGGAAAATTCTCAGTAAAGTCATTACTCACCTGCTTCATATCACCATGACAGTCCTGACAACGAGAACCACCATTATACATGGCACCCCGCAGACACTGAGTGACCTTACCTGGATGACAGGAGTAACAGGTCTTTTCAAGCACGTAATCTTCCACTGTCTGCAAGGGAACAGTTCAGCAAATTGTCCGTGATGACTGTGCATGGCGCGTGACTGGCTGATGTGCTCCAGCTGCTGGCGACCACGAGGACCCTGCTCAGGTTCATTGACAGGACCTGCCTGTGCTAAATCCAATGCTGGTGAATAGTGACATTGCGAACACTGTAACGGTATCTGATTGATCAGACAGTTAGGATCAGTCAGATTATTTGGATCACACGGTGTGGCAACCAAATTACCACTAGCATCCCATGATTCATACTTGTCAAAGTGTTTTGCATCATGCAGTCTCAGGACATTGATTTTGGCTGCATTCTGCAGTTTGTTCAACTGAGTCGTACCCGGTGCATCTGCAGTGTATTCAACGTCAAAAACAACACTGGCAAAATCTGCCGCAGCACCATTGCCGCTGAAGCCCTGAGCAGTCATTGCCAGATCATCCGAGGCTGCGTGACAGGCCTGACAGTCTGCTTCTGAAGCAACTGGCAGTACGATATCAACCGAGGCGATATTAGTAGGATCCGCTTTATCAATGGCCTGTACCCGCATTAATGGATAAGAGTTAGGATTACCATTATCATCAATCGGCAGGATGGGGATGCCATCTGCAGCAAACCAATTGGCATTATCCACCGTGTAACCAAAAGGAAAATTTACAAAGAACGGCAGGCTGGCATCGAAACGGTCAAAGTGCTGAGGAGTATTGTTCGGCCCCGGCATACCTTGTTGGCCTACTTTCAGGACTCCGCCAGCCAATGCATGAATATCAGGGACTGGCAAACCAGTTTCTAACGCCAAAGCCTCAAACAGATTCAGGATACTGGGGCATCCATTGGGGAATTCGGCAGTATCACACAAACCAGATAGTTCGGCTGGTGGATCAAGTAATGCACCGGCCAGCACACTCGGAAAAAGCGGAGCATAAGATAAACCGCCAAAGGTATTTGCATGCCCGGAGACCTGTTCGGTTCCAGTCAGATCCCAGAAGTTTGTCTTGTAAACCAGATTGGGATCACTGGTCATATTGATCGAACCAGGTCCCTGAGGATCTAAATCACTTGACGTTGCAAAATAAACCACATCCACATCAACATCAGTCAACAGTTTTGGCAGGGTATCTGCAGTAGCACCTGTACCCTTTTGCAGCACCTGTGCGTGTATCACATTGAAAGGCGGTAAAATACTGAAAATCTGATAGTCCAGGTCGGCACAGTGCATACCCAGATCATTGGCGGCAAGAATACTAAGAGCTCTTCCTCCAACCGGCGGCGGTGGCGGTGGTTCTGTACCACCACTAGTGACTTCAACCGTGCGACTATCACTACAGCTATTGCTCCGGTCATCAGTCGCGTTGAAAGTAGCCGTGTAGTTACCACTCACATTGTAGACAGGTGAGGTAGTGGAAGTACCTCCACTAACAGTAATGCTATCAGCAGCCTGGTTCAGATCTGAGCCGGGCAATTGCCAGGTAATGGCATAGGGTGCCGTACCATTGTTTGCTGTGCCGGTAAAATCAATGGTATCACCCGCGTTAATGCTAACGGGGTCGATATCTGGAACAGTAATACTGCAATTAGGACCTTTGCTTGGTTTACCTCCGCCGCCAGTACTTGGTGGTTTAGCAGCATATAAATTTATACTTGTTAATATCAGCAAAAAACCCATAGTAACAATCATTAATATCGATTGCCTTGATAGGTAACGCTTATTTTGTCGATTATGGCTCATAGCCATCCTCCCTTTTTTTGTGTCACCAGCAAAAAAACAGGATGGGTCTAAAAGTTAAAACGACTTTAGACCCATCCCCAAAAAGATTATTGGGCTGGAAAAATTATTATCTGGTCGATGATTCGACTCTTATTAATACAACTCAGTTTCTCAAGTGAAAAACAAATTACTTCACTTTAAATCACAAAGCTTAAAATAACATTAAAAAACAAATGTTATTTATGGCACGATAGTGAATGGCTTCCCTGCCCCACAATCACCAGACTATTGAATAGTGAAGCTACTGCTTGTTGCTACACCATCCCAGTTAAAGCCGGTAGCTTCAACATTAGTTGTGGTTGTGGTGTAGTTGCCAGTTGCAGTACCACCATTACCACGTTTATTTTGACTACTGGTATTCCAGCTCGCTTGTGCAATACCATCGGCGTCACTGGGAAGGCTGGTCACAGTCGTTGTTTCTGGTCCACTAATTCCATTAGTCACAATGGCGTCTGCTACAGGATTTCCAGCACTATCTTTCACTACAGAGCGAATGATCACCGTATCACCCTGAGAAAAAATACTGCTTTCAGAAAATACTTTATTTTTTCCTTTTCCTGTTATGCCGCCCGTTACAATTGAATCTACACCTGTCTGAGTGCCCCCTCCAGTCGCTGTAACGGTAATTAAAACCGTTGCGGTATTGGATAAGTCACCCACAGTGTCCTTAGCCTGATAAGTAAAGCTGTCACTTCCGTTAAAACCGGTATCGGGACTGTAATTAAAGGAGCCATCCACATTCAGAGTGAGACTGCCATTACTGCTAGTACTGACTAATTGAGCAGTCATTGCATCAGCATCTGCATCACTGTCATTACTCAGTACGCCTGATGCTATTATAGATAGAGGACTATCCTGTTCTGTGCTGTAGTTATCATCCAGTGCTACTGGTGCTGAATTTCCAGTACCTGGCGTTCCCCAGACAGTAGAAGCCATGACCACTGGAGGTACCATTTTACGGTCATCACCTACTACCATAGCCACTGGAACCTCAGCATTAATCCAGGCTTCCAGCATGTTTACGCCTTCCTGTCCAAGGAAAGCATTTTGCTGATCATTGGCATTATTAAGGAACTGGATGTATTCCCAACTAGTGCCCTGATAAAGCAGATCGATAGTGGCGGATGCTGCGCCAGCAGGAGGGTTGAGTGCTACGTCATCCCAGTAATTATAGACATCCGTCAGTTTATTGTAGCTGGCTGTACCTGCACCATACTGACCAGCTGGAACAGGCAGAGTATTACGTTTCTGAGCTTCGTCATAACGCATTCCATAAGGTGGAATACGATTATCCTTGGAAACATAGTTATTCAGAGCAAAGTGGAAAGTTTCATGATAGCTGCCTGGTGCCTGTGCTGCCAGCTGACCAAGAGTAAAATCTACTGCACCCGTAGTACGATCATAGCTCAAGGCCAAATCTGCAGGTTTACCTGTTACCAGCAGCACATCAGCCCATTCCTTGGTCATGGAATAATGAGCTTCATAAATCCGTGTATTTGGATCATTAAGGTTAATAATTGATTCAACTTCAACATCCGGGCCGCCCGCTGGATTAGCAATGCTCACGCCGATAGGACCATACTCACCATCTTCGCGCAATAGAGTACCTTCTGAGTTAAACCACTTGATGTTCAACCACATACGACGGCCTTCCGGATAGCCGCTGATCAGTTTATGACCGGTAGGTTAACCACCTTCAGATTATTGCCTTGAACCTTCAAAGACGCAGCTTGCTGCAGGTGTCCCACTGCACGCTGTTGACCATAACCGATAGCGGTTGTCTGGACGGCTGACAGATCACCGCCAAGGCGTAAATGTCCTTTGGAATCCTGGTATTTAATCATATCGGCCAGCCAGTAGTTGCCGCCGGTGTGATCATGTTGCGGCAGGTCTTTACGTATCTGCACACCACGCTTATTGGCTCCGGCACTAGTTGTTGGGCGCATATGACAGCTCTGACAGCTAAAGAAGCGAGGATCGCCATCTTGATAGTCACCGGCTTGACCACCATTTGCTACAGCATCTTCTGCCGCAACCATTGCTGCCTGGTAGGTAACGTCCAGAGAGCCACCGGCTGCTCGCAGATCTGTTGGCAGATTGATAAAATCACCTACTCGTGTAGTGGGAAAGGCACTGGCCTTGTATTCACTGAAAGTACGTTCTACGATGCCATAAGCATAAGGCGGGTTATTAAATGCAGCTTTCTCTTCGACTGGTCCGCCTAAATTTGGGATATTGACGGCTGTACCGTTGACATCAACCGTCAAGCCGACATCCCAGCTGGAAACCACGCTATGTGGATTGCCCGGCTGTGCACCATTTCCTGGTGCCAGATCGCCAACAGCTGAATTGGATACATCATGGCAAGTACCACAGAAGTCTACACTGCGATGGAATTTGGATTTCATGAACTGGTGGCGTGCATCGGCATCAGAATAAGGTCCCAGCTTGTCAGAACCAGCCCAAATGGATGTCATGCCACTGCCGTAATAGCCTTCGGTATTCGGTGCCAGCACCCCATCATTAGCAATAAATGGAAAATTCATTACCCCGATATGTTCTGAATCATCCGGGTTCGTCATAGAGTGACAGGTATCACAATCAACACCATCGGAGTCACTGGCTGCCAGACCGGAAGCATCCGTTGGGGTTGAACGTCAAGCATACCAGCCACCGGTGCTGTGACAACGAATACAGAGATCACCAGCGCCATCAAAGTCCTGTTCTGCAATAGCCATGGTTGCCCAGAAGATTGGATCTCGGCCGGCATTGCCCATAGCAGCACCACGCCAGCCTGTAGCAGGTTCATCCTGTGGGTGGCCTTCACCTGCTGCTGCCGTGTTTGCATCGTTGTATCCAGCATGGCAGTTATCACATTTATTGGGTGATTCAAAATTACTGACTTCGTTGGGTTGTGTACCCGGAAGTTGAATTTCGGTAGGAACGACATCTGCTGCCTGCACAGATAAAGAAAAGATACTGATGAACAGGAAAATTATGAGTGCTTTCACGTAAATTACCCCCCCTGGGATTATTAAAATTTTTATTTGTCATAGGTAGAGCAAAGACTATGCCAGCTTCAAAAGGCTTTATTAGAGGCAATTTTTATTATTTTTTGTGACGCAGTGGACAAAATGGCAGTCAATGTCAGATTGACACAGAATAATTATTGTTTTAGATTAAAAAGAGTTCTTCCCTCCTCAAAATAATAAAAAGAAATAAAATATGCCACTTGCAGTAGATTTACAGTCTTTGGTGGACACGCATGACGAACCGTTTTTAGTTATTAATCGGGTAGCCACAGGTTTCTCTCCTACAGCCCCCACACCACCCATCATGCGGGTCCGCAATGGGCGGTTCACTAACCGTAATGA
>JAHXIM010000380.1 GCA_025655635.1 gamma proteobacterium symbiont of Lucinoma myriamae
AAAATGGTTGGATACAATTTACATAACGGTGATCCTCCTACAGGGGACTTACACCCCATTAGTTTATGCCCATGACGGGCGTACACAATAACAATAATTCCTACATACTATTTATTACTCTGGACAAGTTCATAGCCATTAAAGACAAATTAGGTGACATTAATAGTGATCAGTTCATCGTTGATATTGCCAATCTGCTAAAAAATACGATAACTGATGACACCTCTCTGGCGCGTTTTGAATCATATCGATTTAGTGCTATTGTCAACACAGATGATGAAAAACAGGCATTACAAATAGCAGAAAACATATGCAAAATAGTCTCTGATCATATTGCTGATGTTAGTAATAAAAGCATCACAACAACTTGCAGCATAGGGGTATCAATAATAGATTCATCCAGTAATGGTGCACAAAGTATTCTTACTGATGTCCGTAAAGCATGCGTTATAGCCAGTGAAATGAACAATCAGCAACTTGCTAAGTATTGGAGCAATGAAGTCAACAATGCCATAAAGCAAAAACGGATGTTTCTTGTTTTTCAGCCCTTTGTTAGTTTATTAGGCGAAGGCAGTGAAAATTTTGAGATTTTTATTCGCTTACGCAATGAGCAGGGAGATACTATTCTTCCAAATGAATTTTTAACTCCCTTAGAAACATCAAGTGACTCACTTCATATTGATCGATGGGTCATTGCTGAAGCAATACAAACACTTGCAGAACGACTCAAAGCAGGACATAAAAACCGTTTTATCATTAAGCTTACCAGTGCATCACTCAATGACGATAAATTTATCTCCTGGGTCAAACATAATCTCGAACGTTTCCAGGTGGATGCTGAGTCCGTGATATTCCAGATTAAAGCCCATCAGGCTGCAGAGAACCTTCGTCAAACTCAACAAATATCCAAACAATTACACAAACTGGGATGTAAATTTTCTTTTGAACACTTTGGTAAAGAACAAAATGCATTTGCATTGCTCAAGCATATTAAAGCAGATTTTCTCAAATTAGATGGTGAACTGGTGAAAAACATTTCAACCAATGCTGATAAACTCACTGAATTAACTCTGACCTGTGCTCAGGCAAATCAATTAGATGTTAAAACCATTGTTCCTTTTGTGGAAGAAGCAGGTTCTTTATCCGTCATCTGGCAATCAGGCGCAGAATATATTTAGGGGCACTTCTTGCAGTAAGCCAGTGAGTCAATGGACTTTGACTTTTCCAGCTTCTCTTAAACAAGCATTTGTTTTAGCTCTCTTTTTCTCCAACATACATGTCATCTACCTTCTGAAGCCCTCTGGGAAGTTTGTTGCCGCGTCGGCCACGCTCGTGTATATAATTTTCCAAATCAGCTACTTTTAATGTCAGATGACGTTTACCTGAAATAATTGTCAGTTTTTCTCCTTCCGTCAAGATCCTGATATGCTCGATAAATTCTTCACGCTCAGCCACCCGTGACGCTGGAATAGAAATAATTTTTATCCCCTTGCCTTTTGCCAGCACCGGTAATTCTGATAATGAATGGATTAATAAGCGTCCTTCATTGCTTACCGCAACGACTTTATCGGTTTCCATATTAGTGACAGGGATGGGCTCCATGACTTTAGCACCGGCAGGTACCTTAATCATAGGTTTGCCTTTTTTATTCTTAGTAAACATATCACTGAGTTTCGCAATAAAGCCATAACCGGCATCAGTACTGAACAAATAGTGTTGTTCCTCATCAGCTGACATTAACACACAAATAAATGACACATTACCTGCCGGAGTAATTCGGCCGGTTAATGGCTCACCCTGACCTCTTGCTGATGGTAAAGTATGACCAGGCAATGAATAACTTCTGCCTGAACTATCTAAAATAGCAACTTGTTGATTAGTTTTTCCCTGAGTACTGGTTTTGTAAGCATCACCAGCCTTATAGTTAAGAGCGGCAGCATCCGTATCATGCCCTTTAGCTGCTCGAATCCAGCCTTTCTCAGACAAAACTACCGTAATAGGATCAGCGCCAAGCAAATCAGTCTCATCCATCGCCCTGGCAACTTCACGGGAAACTAAAGGTGAACGTCTATTATCACCATGTTTTTTAACCGCTGCTTTAAGCTCTTTCTTTATTAATGTTTTCATCCGCTGGCGTGAGCCCAGAGTTTTTGTCAGCCAGTCTTTCTCTGTCTGTAATTCTTCCTGCTCGGCACGGATCCTCATTTCTTCGAGTTTGGCCAGATTACGTAACTTCAGATTTAGAACCGCTTCTGCCTGAATATCGCTTAATAAGAAGCGTTCCATTAATACTGGTTTAGGCTTATCTTCCGTACGAATAATATGGATCACTTCATCAATATTTAAAAAAGCAATCAAAAAACCATCGAGTAAGTGCAGACGTTCATTTACCTTATCCAGATGATATTGTAAACGTCGGCGCACTGTTTCAAAACGGTACATTAGCCACTCTTCAAGAATTGTTTTTAAATTCTTTACTTGCGGACGACCATTCAGGCCAATCATATTCATATTGACGCGATAGGTTTTTTCTAAATCCGTGGTGGCAAAGAGATGCTGTAGAAGTTGTTCGACATCTATCCGATTAGAACGAGGCACTATAATTAATCGGGTTGGATTTTCATGATCGGATTCATCTCTAAGATCAGACACCATGGGTAATTTTTTTGCCTGCATTTGCGCAGCAATTTGTTCCAGTACTTTACTGCCCGAAGTCTGATGCGGTAACGCCGTAATAACGATATCACTGCCTTCTTTTTCAAAACAGGCTCTCATACGGATAGAACCATTACCCGTTTGATAAATTTTAAAAATATCCTCTCTGGGGGTGATAATTTCTGCATCCGTTGGGTAATCAGGACCTTTGATATGCTCAAAGAGTTGTTCAATACTTGCTGTTGGTGATTCCAGTAATAAAATACAGGCATCGATGACTTCATTGAGATTATGAGCGGGGATATCAGTTGCCATTCCAACCGCAATACCAGTCGTACCATTTAATAAAATATGCGGTACTTGGGCAGGTAAAAATCTGGGTTCGTCTAAAGTACCATCAAAATTAGGTTCCCAGTCAACAGTTCCCTGTCCCAGCTCATCTAATAAAACCTCTGAAAATACCGATAATTTTGATTCTGTATAACGCATGGCAGCAAAGGATTTGGGATCATCAAGCGATCCCCAGTTACCCTGACCATCAACTAAAGGATAACGATAGGTAAAAGGCTGAGCCATAAGTACCATTGCTTCATAACAGGCACTATCACCATGCGGGTGGTATTTACCCAGCACATCACCCACAGTTCTGGCTGACTTTTTATGTTTAGCAGTCGCTTTCAGGCCCAGTTCAGACATTGCATAAATAATACGTCTTTGTACTGGTTTTAAGCCATCACCAATATGAGGCAAGGCTCGATCAAGAATGACATACATGGAGTAATCCAGATATGCCTGTTCAGTAAATGTTTTAATAGGCAGCGATTCAACGCCGTCATCCTGGAAAATCGTTTCAGACATAGGACCTAAATTCTTTAATTGATTAGTTATAATAATGTTGACTAGATATTAATGAATAAGACCCGTAAACACAAGCATTAGACACCTGTCTAATAAGGAATAAATCTGTATCAAGGGCAGTTTTGTAAAAAGCAGATAACTATTCAGCGTGTATTTCTAAATGATGTTTGTTAAACACAGATCACTTATTTTTAATATACGCTGAATGCTTACTATTATTGTAACAAAAATAATAGGGGGCTCAATATCATTCCTGATGTTGTGGGTGGCGTTACAGTAGCCACACCAGGATTATAGAGGTCGGTATAATTAGCATAGTATTTTGAGCCGTCAGGCCTGACAATCCAGAAATAATCAAAATGTGTATCATACGACCATCGACCACCATGTACGACATGCTGCGATAAGGTAACGCCATCCAGATCTTTATATTCGCCATTATTTTTTATAGAAAAATGAATATGAGGTCCGGAAGAGCCTCCACCGTTGCATAAAGCCTGACCAATGTTATTTGCATAATTAGCCAGAGGAGTATTTCTTGTCACTCTTTGACCGGTTGTTACCCGTACATTATCAAGGTGATAATAACTGCTTGACCAGCCGCTGTCGTCAATCACCTCAACAGAGCAGGATGAGTGTTTGATTACTCTCCCGCCGGTTGATGCAGACACCCAATAATTTGAAGTATTTTCGCCCCAATTCTGATATACCTTCCAAAAATCCATTGATGAGAAGGGGGGGCCGCCTCCAGTATCGCTGTGAGTACCGCCGGCAGCCCATGATTCCCCGACAGGAAAGGGAAATTGCAGTAAATTCACTGGTGGATTTGCAACTGATGCTGCAGAAGGATAATCGGCAATTTGTTCGCTGGCTTTTATTAGCGGCTGCGGAAAAAGCTGGTAATAGACATTACTGAAATCTGCTGACTCATACTGCACAACACCATCCTGCTTCACTAAGACATGAGCCAGAGCCAGCTGAGCAGGAGACTGTTGTTCTATATTCTGGTAATAGAATTGGGACAACCTGCTTGCCACATCCCTGATTTGTTCAGAAAATCCCGTTTCACTCGACAGATCCCCTAAAGGATCCTGCAATACAGTCTCATCCCATTGTATAGTGCTCACCAGAGAGGTGTTCATTTCAATCAATGTAATAATAATTTTAGGACTGATACTGGAACGTCCGCTCCAGTGAGAGATAGTTTCAGAGTATTGTGCCAGATGAGGCGCATTGTTCTCTAAATAGGATTGAATATCAAAGGACAACATCTCTTCCGGTGTATAAATAAACAGCTCATTTGGAATAGATTCATAATCGCCTGTCTGGGCATTTACTGCCTGCCCGGACAGACACAGCAGAGTAATGATCAGTAATAGGAATTTTTGAAAAAAATAAGTGTTTTAAAATTTATTCATTTTATTCTACTGTTTATAGTTTTCTGTTATTAGTCAAGTGAGCAATACTTACTAAATACTGCGATTAAACCTATGGTTGGTTATTATATTAAAACAGGAAAAAGCAATTCGGAAATAGCACACAAAACTTGAATTAATAACAAAACCAGTCCCATTATTAATTTATCTCGGAAAAAACCTGATACCAGACAAGAAGATATGAAAATTCAACTACATCAATATTTACTGTATAATCAGGTTCAATAATATAATATTGAGGGAAATCTCATGAAAATTAATAAATTACTACTCGCCGGCACAATAACAATGATGACTATAAGCTTAAATGCCAATGCATGGTGGGCTGGTTCCTGGGAAGAAAGGAGCTACGATTCAAGTTATGACTCTAATACACCTGCTTCAGAAGACAATAACAATACGTTCTCACAAACTGATTACAATCAGCAGCAATTTGATGCGTATAAAAAGTATCAGGATGAGATAAAAGCAATACATAGAGAATATCAGAACCAGGCCAGGGATGCTGATAAAGCTTATCAGGAATCGGGTAGCCACAGGTTTCTCTCCTACAGCCCCCACACCACCCATCATGCGGGTCCGCAATGGGCGGTTCACTAACCGTAATG
>JAHXIM010000125.1 GCA_025655635.1 gamma proteobacterium symbiont of Lucinoma myriamae
TTATGACAGGTAAGTCTTTGGCGAACCTTATGAGTGCTCTCATGAACCGATTAGTTCCGAGGTTGAGTTAAAAGGGGAACACTGATGAACTCCGGCTTATTCTTTTTAGCGTCCTGCCGGCAGTATTCTTTATAGCACACTTCATGAAATTAGATTTTGCCATTTATCTCGCAACATCTCCCGGTGTAACATCAGCCATTGCATGGCTATCATTGCACTGGCATTATTTAACTGACCTTTTTCAAGTAATTGTACGGCATCACTAAAAGAGACCACCCGCACCTGAATATCTTCACCTTCTTCTTCTAAACCGTGGATACCACCAGCACCTTTGCTATGCACACAGGCACAATATAATTGAGTGGTTTCTGATGTACCCCCTGGACTGGAATAAAAATCACCAATAGCCTCCAAAGCTAATAGTTTAAGCTCGGCTTCTTCCTCAGCTTCACGATGGGCAACTTCTATTTGAGATTCTCCAGGCTCAACAATACCGGCAATGATCTCTAATAACCAGGGACTTTGTGACTGATTCGTTTCATTATTTGTCTGTTCATTCATATTCACATAAGCACCAATACGAAATTGTTCAAGCAATATTATATTATCCTGCCAGGGATCATAGGCAATAATGCCAACAGCATGGCCTCGTTCAAAACATTCCCGTGTGAGCTCCCGGGTTTGTCCACCAGCAAACAATCCATGTTGTAAGGTATATTGGTTAATGCTGAAAAAGCCATTATAGCCGGTTTTCTTTTGGATGATGCTGACATCCTGATAATTGAGTTTTTTCATTTTTCCACTAAGTTGTCTTGAGCAATTAACTCTATCACTGGGATAAGTACTTTAACGAAATAAACATTTCTAAAGTACTAACTTTAATACACTGATAGAGATTATTATTATGATATAATTTTGCGATGATTTCATTGACACGTTACCACAATATCCCTTTGCTGGGTTTTGCCGCTTTTAGTGGTACAGGCAAAACCACCTTGTTAGAACAGTTAATCCCTGAGCTAAATCAAGCCAATATTCGTGTAGCTATGGTAAAACATACCCACCATGAAAAGTTTGATATTGATAAACCGGGTAAAGACAGCTACCGCCTGCGTAAAGCGGGGGCAGAGCAAATGCTGGTTGCCTCTGCAAAGCGCTGGGCATTGATGGTTGAGCATTCTCCTCAGGCGAGCCTTGCAGAGCCAGATTTGTTTGAGTTATTGCCTCATCTGGATCGACAAAAAACCGATTTAATTCTGGTTGAAGGTTTTAAACACGAGAAAATTAGTAAAATTGAATTACATCGCCCCAGCCTTAATAAACCATTAATGTATCCGGATGATGCCAATATTATTGCCATAGCAACTGATCATGAGCACTTTCAAAATAAATATCCCGATGTGCAATGCCCATTATTAGATATTAACAATATTTCTGAAATAACGACTTTTATTACCGGACTTTTACAGGATTTAAAGCAAAATGAGCCAAAATGACAATCAATTTCTCAGCGTCAGCGAAGTACAAAAACGAATTATTAGTGATATTAAAGCCATTGATGGTATAGAGCAGGTTAACTTGCGTCAGGCTTTGAATCGTATTTTAGCCCAGGATGTCACCGCAACATTTGACACCCCACCCTGTGACAATTCCGGTATGGACGGCTACGCTTTCTCAAGTAAAGAGCTCAATGATATTGATGAGCAATCCTCTTTGACATTACACATTGCCGGACAATCCTTTGCCGGTCATCCTTATGTCGGTAAGATTGCCTCAGGTGAAGCCATTCGTATTATGACCGGTGCTCAGGTACCTGAGGGTGTTGATACGGTCGTCATGCAGGAACATACTGAGGCACCGGATGAAAATACCGTCAAAATCACTACCATTCCTAAAGCATTCGCAAATGTAAGAAAAGCGGGTGATGATCTCACCACAGGTCAGACTTTTTTAGCCCGTGGAAAAAAGTTATCTCCCACTGATTTAGCCTTTCTGGCGACTCAGGGTATTGCTGAAATTAAAGTGACACGTAAACTTCGGGTCGCTTTTTTCTCCACTGGAGATGAACTTCGTTCCATTGGTGAAACATTAGGTGAGGGTGATATTTATGACTCTAACCGTTATTCACTCTATGGCTTGTTAAAAAATCTGGATATTGAATTAATTGACATGGGTGTTATCCCTGATGATCGCAGTGCCATTGAAGAGGCCTTTAACTCAGCAGCCAGTGTCGCCGATGCGGTCATTACTTCCGGTGGTGTTTCGGTGGGTGAAGCTGATTTTGTCAAAGAAACATTAGAAAAGCTCGGACAAATTAATTTTTGGAAAATAGCCATGAAGCCCGGGAAGCCTCTGGCCTTTGGTTCTATTGGTGATAGCTTATTTTTTGGCTTACCCGGAAATCCCGTCTCTGTCATCGCCACTTTTTACCAGTTCGTACAACCGGCATTAAAGCGCATGAAAGGTCAGGACATTGTCTTACCTTTAATGATCAAAGCTAAAACCACTGAGTTGCTGAAAAAACGCCCCGGACGCACTGACTTCCAACGAGGAATACTAGAGCAATCGGATAATGGTGAGCTCACCGTCAGAAACGCTGGAGCTCAGGCATCTCACGTACTGACATCAATGAGCCGAGCCAATTGCTTTATGGTAATTCCGGCAGAAAGCGGCAGCATTGAAGCTGGCAAAATGGTTGATGTACAGCCGTTTGAGGGATTGATTGGCTAAGAGTTGCCCGGTTGGTAAGTTGCTATGTTGGTAAGTTGCTATGTTTGTAAGTTGACAGGTGGAATTCGTTCTCTTGCTTTTACTTACCAACATACAAACTTATTGACTTGCTTCTTCCTTTCTCTTTTTCCTATCCGTTAATTCTTTTGAGTCCGACACCACCTGCCATCCCTGTATATGCTGCTCAATCAAATTAGCCATGGCTTCGATGTTTGCATCTGAGTCATTAAGTGCCGGGATATACTGATATTGCTGACCACCCGCATTGAGAAACACATCCCGGTTTTCTACCGCTATTTCTTCCAGTGTTTCCAGACAGTCAATGGCAAATCCTGGACAAATCACATCCACTTCATCAACTCCCTGTTGTGCCAGATTTTCTAATGTTTCGCTGGTATATGGTTTTAGCCATTCCTGTTTACCAAAACGGGATTGAAAGGTAATCACCCACTGGCTTTCATCCAGCTGCAGTTTTTCTGCCAATAGACGCGCTGTTTTAAGGCACTGGCAAAAATACGGATCGCCTTTCAAAAGATAAACCTTGGGCAGGCCATGAAAGGACATGATTAATTTTTTGCCCTTTTTATGTGACTGCCAAAAAGTCTGAACAGAGTCTGCAAGAGCTTGAATATGTTGTGTTTGATCATGATAGCTATTAATAAAGCGTAACTCCGGAATCCAGCGCCATTGGCGCAATTCGGCACTGATCGCATCAAAAATTGAGGCCGTAGTACTGCCTGAATATTGAGCATAAGTGGGAAACACCAGTACTTTATGAATATTATCACGTGCGAATTGACGCATTGCTGAAGCAATATCTGGATTGCCATAGCGCATAGCCAGAGCAAAACTTAAGTCAGAATGCCCTTTGCTGACAAATAAGGCTGCTAATTTATTTTTTTGCTTTTCAGCAATCGATACCAGAGGAGAACCTTCTGGTGTCCAGATTGATTGATACAGAGGGACTAATTTTTTAGGGCGAAAAGGCAGGACAAAAAAGTTCAGTATCAGTTGCCATAGGAACTTCGGCATTTCTATGACACGTTGATCAGATAGAAATTCTCTTAGAAAACGTCTGATAGAGCTTGCATCCGGGGCATCCGGAGAACCCAGATTAACCAATAAAATACCAATTTTTTCAGCCTGGTCATGCTTAAATTGTTCAGCATGAAACTTCATTAACGCGCCCCCAAAAAACTTAAAAGTAGCACTCCCTTGATTCATTCTACAATAACCGTGGGAGTTTCAGTGCACAGAATTAATTATTGTTTAGTCTCTTCTTCTGCCTGCTGTTTCTCGATATCTTTTTTTACCTCTTCCATATCCAGACCTTGAGCCTGCTCAATGACTTGCTCTAATTGTGAACCCTGCAAAGCTCCTGGCTGTGAAAACAGGATAATTTGTTCACGGAAAATCATTAAGGTAGGGATAGAACGAATTTGAAATTCACCCGCAAGCTGCTGCTGGTCTTCTGTGTTGACCTTACAAAGACCACATCTGGGTATTTTTCTGATAATTCTTCATAAACAGGAGCAAAACCTTTACAAGGTCCACACCATGGCGCCCAAAAATCAACAATAACAAATTCGTTATCGGTAATGATTTCATTAAAATTATCCGCTGTGACATCAACAGTAGCCATAATATTTCCTTAATTTAACTTTATATAGAGTATTGAGAGTACTAATTACTGTATTACGTATTATTTACCGCCACCCTGGCATGGTGGTGAATCTTGTACCTGACCATTACGTTTTGCCCATTCATCCGGAGTAAACGTATGCATAGATAAGGCATGAATTGGGCCAGCCAGCTCTTCTTTAAGTGCATTATTGATTGCTCTATGACGATTTATCAACGTTTGATTTTCAAAGCTGTCAGTGACAATTTGAACTTTAAAATGCATCTCTGAGCCTGCCGGCACATTATGCATGTGGCTTTCATTTTCAACCAGTAAATATTCTGGTGAAAATAAATCGCTTAATTTTTTTTCAATGACTGTTTGAAGACTCATATGGTATATCACCTATTACTTATATTCAATTAATACCATAGATATATTTGGTTTCTGCCATTATTTTTCAAGTCAAACAATAAAAAAGCCTGCATTGCAGGCTTTTTTATTAATACGCTGAATAACTAAAAATTTCATTCAGCTGAATTTTTACCTGCAGATTTTGTCACTAGGGAAAATATTGTTGGCGTTCAATAATATTGGAAAATTGACTGAGCACTTGACTATAGCTTTGAAAGTCAGCACTTTCCATAAAGGGTTTTCTACGGCTTAGATAAAATTCTTCCTTACGCATAATTTCCTGCAGCTGTCGTGGATCTTCGACAGTTGATTTATAATTGTTCAGCATATTGACCAGATATCGATAACCCGGTTCAGCGGTTTGCACGATATTATTCTCGACTTCTGATAACATATTTGTCATCTGTTCGGAAAAACCAGCCTTATTAGAATTTTTTAATAAATTGGATGGCTCATTAAAGCTATTATTAATAACATTCGAGTTCTGTTCAGAAACTCTATCACGTTGAGCAGCATCAGATGCAAGCAGACCTTGCACAGGTATTGACTCAGCATTAGTTATCAACTGAGTTTTTTGCTCCTGATAAGCCCTTAAGCGCATATGCGCATGGAATGAAATATTAACAGTACCCGATGTTGAATCATGAGCACTGTCATCCAGTATTTGTCTGCCATGGGCATCATGATCTGTCAACACTTTTCAGGACACTCAATTACACAACTTTTTGCATCTCTTCGTAATCTACTGGTGACCAATAATCATTGGTAG
>JAHXIM010000501.1 GCA_025655635.1 gamma proteobacterium symbiont of Lucinoma myriamae
TATTGTAACATTTCTGGTCTTTATGGTCACTCAAAAACAGGGATAAATCCTTATATTTCAAATAGATAATGTATTTTTCAGGGCTGACTAACTATGTCTTCCAAGTATTTATAATATGGCTTAATAATATAAAGACTTCAATATGTTTCTTTAATTTAATGGTGATTAAGACTAATAATGATGCGATTTTAAAGATATAGTGAATGACTGGTCGCCAATCAGCTATGGAAGCAATTTTAGGATAGAGTATATCTATAAAGAGTTAAATATTTTTGGCCTGATCAACAGCATTGCCTATATAAGTTGCTGGTGTTAACTTTTGCAGTTCCTGTTTGGCTTCTTCAGGCATATCCAGTGTAGCAACAAATTCTTTTAAGGTTTCAGCAGTGATGGACTGACCACGAGTCAGCTCTTTTAGTTTTTCATAAGGCTTCTCGATACCATAACGACGCATGACAGTCTGAATGGGCTCGGCCAGAACTTCCCAGGTATTATCCAGATCACTTGCCAGTGCATCATTATTGATTTGTAATTTACTGATGCCGCGCATGGTTGATGAATAGGCAATCATTGAGTGAGCAATACCGACACCCAGATTTCTTAATACTGTGGAATCAGTTAAATCACGCTGCCAGCGGGAAATGGGCAGCTTGCTGCTCAGATGGTTCATTAAGGCATTGGCAATGCCCAGATTACCTTCTGAGTTTTCAAAATCAATGGGATTCACTTTATGAGGCATAGTGGAAGAACCCACTTCACCGGCAATGGTCTTTTGCTTGAAATAACCCAGAGAAATATAGCTCCAGATGTCACGGTTAAAATCGATTAAAATGGTATTAAAACGAGCCAGAGTATCAAAATATTCGGCAATATAATCATGCGGTTCAATCTGAATGGTATAAGGGTTAAAATCAATGCCCAGACTTTCGACAAAGTTCTGTGCAATTTCAGCCCAGTCTAATTCAGGATAAGCACTTAAATGGGCATTGTAGTTACCCACAGCACCATTGATCTTACCCATGATCTGCACGGCTTTTAGTTGTTTAAACTGACGTTCCAGACGATAGGCGATATTAGCCATTTCTTTACCCATTGTGGAGGGTGAAGCAGGCTGCCCATGAGTACGGCATAACATCGGGGTTTCAGCAAAATCGTGGGCTAAAGCAGTGATACCGTCGATGACTTCACGCAGCTGAGGCAGGATCACATTGCTTCTGGCGGTATTAAGCATCAGAGCATGAGATAGATTATTGATATCTTCAGAAGTACAGGCAAAATGAATGAATTCATTGATCGCCATTAATTCTTCATTATCTTTTATTTTATCTTTAAGAAAATATTCAACAGCCTTAACATCATGGTTTGTGGTGCGTTCAATGGTTTTAACCTGTTCGGCATCTTCAGCAGAGAAGTTGTCAACAATACTATCTAATAAACTGCTGGCGGGTTCAGATAAGGCAGGAACCTCTTCTATATCAGAATGAGCGGCAAGCATTTGTAACCAGCGTACTTCAACCAGTACTCTGTGACGTATTAAGCCAAATTCACTAAAAATTGGACGAAGATTGGATGTTTTACTGCCATAACGGCCATCAATTGGTGAAACTGCGCTTAAACTATTTAAATCCATTCTAAAGGACCCCATTTTAACGTTTATAGATAATTTATTGATTATAAAGATGCTGGAATTATAACTGATGGCATCAATATGGGAAAGAAAATGCTCAGATAGACACTGATATTTAATCTATAATGCAGGATAAAGTAGAGAAAAAAGCAAGAAAAACTCTGTCTGACAATAAACCGAATCAGTCAAAAAAGTGAAAATTTAAGGAAATATATGTTAAACGAATATAAAAATCATGTGTCACAGCGTGCTGAACAAAACTTACCGCCGCTGCCGTTAGATGCACAGCAGACTAGCCAATTAATCGAATTATTGATTAAGCCTGCTGATAAAAAAGAACAAGACTATCTGCTTGATTTATTTATTAATCGTATTCCACCGGGTGTGGATGATGCGGCTAAAGTAAAAGCTGATTTCCTCAAGTTAATTGTCACAGGTAAACAGAGCTGCTCCAGCATCAGTGCTGAAAAGGCAACAGAAATTCTCGGCACTATGGGTGGTGGTTATAATATTGAGCCATTAGCTGAACTACTTGATAATGATGCCCTGGCACCGATTGCCGTCACCGCACTGTCATCTTCTTTATTGATTGCCGATGCCTGGCACAGCATTATGGAAAAGGCAAAAAGCAATGCCTTTGCTCAACAGGTGGTTGATTCATGGGCAGCAGGGGAATGGTTTACCCGGCGGGATAAGCTCGCTGAAAGTATTACCGTCACGGTGTTAAAAGTACCTGGTGAAACCAATACCGATGACTTATCACCAGCAACTGATGCCTGGTCCCGACCTGATATACCACTGCATGCACAAACCATGCTGGTAAGCAAAATGCCGGATGCTCTGAGTACTATTGAAGAACTCAAGAAAAAAGGTTATCCCATTGCCTATGTGGGTGATGTTGTCGGTACAGGATCATCACGAAAATCAGCCATTAATTCTGTTCTCTGGCATATGGGGGATGATATTCCTTATATTCCAAATAAACGTCAGGGCGGGGTAGTTCTGGGTGGCAAAATTGCGCCTATTTTCTTTAATACTGCAGAAGATTCCGGTGCATTGCCGATTGAATGTGATGTATCAAAATTGCAGACCGGTGATGTCATTACCATTAAGCCTTTTGCTGGAGAGATATGTGATGCACAGGGCAATGTTTTAAGTACTTTTAATCTTAATCCTAATACACTGGCTGATGAAGTTCAGGCGGGCGGTCGGATCCCATTGATTATTGGTCGTGGTCTGACCGATAAAACCCGTGAATCACTGGGTCTGGAAGCAACTGATATCTTTATCCGCCCAATCGCCACTGAAGATACCAGTAAGGGCTATACTCTGGCACAAAAAATGGTTGGTAAAGCCTGCGGTGTGGAAGGCATTCGTCCGGGCACCTATTGTGAGCCGAGAATCTCAACTGTGGGCTCTCAGGATACCACAGGTGCAATGACCAGAGATGAGTTGAAAGAACTGGCCTGTATGGGCTTTGCTTCTGATTTAGTCATGCAGAGTTTTTGTCATACAGCGGCTTATCCTAAGCCGGTAGATGTTAAGTTACAAGGGAGTTTACCCGGTTTTATGACACAGCGTGGCGGTGTTTCTCTGCGTCCGGGTGACGGCATTATTCACTCCTGGTTAAACCGTATGTTACTGCCTGATCAGGTGGGTACCGGGGGGGATTCGCATACCCGTTTTCCTTTAGGTATTTCTTTTCCGGCAGGTTCCGGTCTGGTGGCATTTGCGGCTGCTATGGGTGTGATGCCGCTTGATATGTCGGAATCGGTTCTGGTACGCTTTAAAGGGACTCTGCAGCCCGGTATCACATTACGTGATTTAGTCAATGCCATTCCCTGGCAGGCGATTCAGGATGGTAAATTAACTGTTGATAAAGCGGGTAAAATTAATGTCTTTAATGGCCGTATACTGGAAATAGAAGGTCTGCCGGACTTAAAAGTTGAGCAGGCATTTGAATTAGCCGATGCTTCAGCAGAACGTTCTGCTAACGGCTGTTCTGTACGCTTGAATAAAGAACCTGTTATTGAGTATCTGACATCCAATGTGAGCTTGCTGAGCTGGATGATCCGAGAAGGCTATCAGGATGCTAAAACCCTACAGCGTCGTATTGATGCAATGCAGGTATGGCTGGATGATCCGCAATTATTAGAGCCGGATGCTGATGCAGACTATGCTGACATCATTGAAATCGATTTGGATACCATAAAAGAACCTATTCTTGCCTGCCCTAATGATCCGGATGACGTCAAACTCTTATCAGAACTGACAGGACAATCAATAGAAGAAGTCTTTATTGGTTCCTGTATGACCAATATCGGCCATTATCGTGCCGCAGCAAAAGTACTTGAATCTCATCTTGATAACGGTGGCGGTGCTATCCCCGCTCGGTTGTGGATTGCGCCACCGACAAAAATGGATGAAAAAGAACTGATTAGTGAAGGCGTTTTCAGTATTTATGGTCGTGCCGGTGCAAGAACCGAGTTGCCGGGTTGTTCCTTGTGTATGGGTAATCAGGCGAGAGTGGCTGATGAGTCTAATGTAGTGTCGACCTCCACTCGAAACTTCCCCAACCGCCTGGGCAAAGATGCCAAAGTCTTTTTAGCTTCAGCAGAACTGTCTGTTGTAGTTGCCACTCTCGGTAAACTGCCGAGTGCAGCAGAGTATCAAGAGGCTGTTAAAGCATTGGAAGATGATAAGGATGATATCTATCGTTATTTGAATTTTAATGAAATGTCTGATTATCAGTAGCAGGCTTAATTTGATCTAAATAATTGTTCCAGAATAGTGTCTCTATTATATTCAGGTACCACACAAGAACATGTTTGGAGCACTTATTTAGTGGAGTCCCAGATCAAAAGCAAAGAAACGTCATACTATACTTTTATTCTTTTACCCCAAATAAAATCTCTCGCTTCTTACCTAATCCCGGTGCTTTAGACATCTTAAAGCCTGCTTCAATCAAGCCACGTCGAACTATACCGGCTGAGGTAAATGTACTGATTGTTGTCCCTGTGTGACTGAGATTGGCTAAGGTTTCAAATAAATCCTGCTGCCACATATCAGGATTTTTTGCCGGTGAAAAACCATCCAGGTACCAGGCATCTATTTTCATCTCATTATTATCATTTTTACCAGCAGAGCTTAAAAGCTGTTTTAATCCTGCTGTGGCATCATCTATAAGAAGGTTTAAACAAATTTTGCCGTTGAATAATTCAAATTGAAAATGGTTTTCAATATGATCAAAACTTTCAGGATAAGATTGTAATAATTCACTGCAGCATAAAGCGAGTTGCGGCCATGTTTTTTTAAAAGTGCAATAAACCTGTTCAAGTTGTGTTTTAGAAAGAGGGTATTTTTCTATTGCCGTATATTCAAGTGTGCAATTCAAATGGTCAGCATGCAAAAAATGATAAGCCGTCACTAAAAAATTTAAACCGGTACCAAAACCAGTTTCACCAATTCTTAAAATTGTAGATTCGGGTTTATTGAAGCGCCGGGGAAAACCATTTTGTTTTAAGAAAACATATTCAGTTTCCTGCAGACCGCCATCGGTAGAAAAATAAAAATCCTGAAACTGCTCAGAAAAAGGTTCACCACTCCCCATCAAGCTTATTTTTGCTGTTTTATTAGTAATGTCATAATTCCTTGAATTCAGCGTTATTTGAGTAAAACTATTTTAAATAATAATTAAATAATAATTAAATAATAATTAAATAATAATTAAATAATAATTAAATAATAATTAAATAATAATTAAATAATAATTAAAGAGATGAGTATCTTTATCCTATAAAAATCAGTTGAAAATGGTCTATAATCATAACCCATTGAAATTATAGTGAAATATCATGATATTACCACCAAAAATCA
>JAHXIM010000089.1 GCA_025655635.1 gamma proteobacterium symbiont of Lucinoma myriamae
TGGATCATTGCTTTTTTGTCCCTGATATTTGTGCTGTATTATCACTTGTTTTTGATTCAAATTAATATCATATTTTTGTAACGACCGATAATAATATGATCATGAACAATAAAAATAGAATCAATATTGTACGATAATCTATTGTGTCATTGAGATTGTCTTTTTTCAGGGTCGACTAATTACATTTTTTATTAAAGTAATTGATAATGGAATTAATACAAAAAAATAAGTGGGAGAAAAATTATGAAAAGCAAGAGTCTCTACGGGATTATTGCATTTAGCCTATGTGCATTCTCAGTTACCAGTAGTTATGCGCGAATTAAATTAATTACTCTGCCTGTTAGAGAGCATGTTGAAATTCAACTGGAAAATGAACACACTACCATCATTGAGGAAGAACGAATTGTGCCGCTGAGAAAGGGCAATAATGATATCGATTTTTCCTGGCATAATACATCAATTCGTCCGGAAACGATTGTTTTTAGAGTGCTTGAAGATGACAGTTTGCTAAGAACAAACGTCTTATCTGTTAGTTATCCCCCCAATGAATCAGCATTAACCTGGAAAGTTTCAGCCAGTGAGAATGGCAGTGCACGAGTACGCATCACCTATGCTATTGAGCGTCTGGATAAAGAATACCATTATATTGCCCGTGCTGATCAGGATGAAAGTAAAATGGATCTGATGCAGTATATCAGGGTGAATAATCAGTCGGGTGAATCTTTTCATGATGCCAGGATGAATACCGGATCAGGTAAACCAATGATTCTGCCAATGGGACTGGACGAAACTCAGGAATTTTTAAATCAAAGTTATAGTGCTGTTGCCATTGATAAAACCTATACCGTCAATGCCACAGAACTGGGTTATCGTAACCGTGCTCAGGATAAGCTGAATGTCTTTATGCATTATCAGCTTCACAATGACAAAGCACACAATTTAGGGAAAAAATCACTTGCTCCGGGTAAGTTTCGTATCTATCAGCAGGACAAAAAAGGCACTGCCGTTTTTGTTGGTGAAGATTGGGGCAAATATACGGCCAAAGAAGATGAAACTTCACTGTTTATTGGCCAGGCCAGAGATATAGTAGTCAAACGAATTATTGAGCGAAAAAAACGTCAGCGTATTAACGGTAATCTTTATGATATTGATGCCGTAGTTAAATACGAAATTGAAAATTTTAAAAATACTTCAGTGAAGTTGATTATTGAAGAATCCATCCCTCATTTACGTAATGAGGTATTTTCCTCGGGAAATTCTTATAAAGAGGGGAACATTGAATGGGAAATTGGTGATGACACCTCTTTTACAAATAAGCCGCTAAAAAAACAAACCACCAGTCAAAAAATTGCTTACCAGGTTACATTGCCGGCTCGATCGGGTGCGAACAAACGGGTGAAACTGGAAAAGAAACTGAATATTAACTTCAAGAATGAGTGGTGAGCAAAATGACTATTGATACCTTACTTATAAAACCAGTGCTGCTAAAAATGCAAATCAGGAATATATCTTATATCAATTGGCTGCAAAAATTTTGTTTGCTGATATTCATGAGCTGTATTTCTATGAGTTTGATGGCAAAAAATATTGATCTCTCCACTTTACCGTCACGTGATAGTGTACAGCTCACCATTTATAATTCAGAAGATCTCACACTGGTTCGTGAAACTCGTCAGATCAGTATTAAGAAGGGACAAAATAGACTGCAGTTTAGCTGGGCTAACACACAAATTGACCCAACTTCAGTGCAGGTTGACTTTTTGTCGCATCCAACTGAGATGCATTTAAGCAATACCACCTTTCCTCATGACAAGCCGCAAATGCTCTACTGGCATATTAACAGCTCAGTTGAAAGTCTTGCCACTGTAAAAATCAGCTACTTTACTTCGGGTATTAGCTGGCGGGCAGACTATTCTGCCATTATGACACAATCAGCAAAAACCATGGCTCTGGATAGTTTTGTCACTGTGACCAACCGCTCTGGTGAACACTATGAAAATGCTCAGGTTCGTCTGGTCATCGGTAAAATAAATCTGGTTGAACGGGTGAACGAACTGGTCAATCAGGCAAACTATAAAAAGAACCAGTTGCAGGAACGCAAACGTTCAGCGCGGGCAAAAATGGCTAAGGAGATGATGGGTAAAGCTGCAGGACGTTATGAAATGACTGCAGTACCATCTTCTGCAGTGGCGGATAGTATGATGGAAGAAAAAGAGGTGGCAAAAGACAGTCTGAGTGAATACTACATTTTTACCATTGAAAGCACTGAAACTATTCCCAATCAATGGGCAAAACGGCTGCGCAGCGGATTTGCCGAAGCGATTAACATTGACACTATTTATCGCTATCGCCCCAGAGAATACGGTAATATCCTGGCACGGGTCATAAACTTTAAAAATGATAAAAAGTCCTCTTTAGGTGATGCTCCACTACCAGAAGGCAATATTCAAATATATCAAAATAATCAGCAGGGCAGTCTGACCTATATTGCCGGCTTAACTCTAAAATACGCCTCAATTGCCGATAAGGTTGAATTAAATACCGGTGCTGACCCTGAAATTTATTTTGAGTTAGTGAATTTAAAAAACTGGCGCGATAATATCTGGATGCACTATAAAAAAGGCAACCTCTATCTCAGGATAGGTGACGGCCATATAAAAATTGATCATAAGAGTACCGTTGCCGGCTGGAATGAACACAGTCTCTTTGTACAGCACTTACGCAATTTTACAGATAAGTCCATTAATGTTGAAATTCGCCGCCTGATTGCAGGTGATGCTGTTGTTAAAAGCCAGCTGGATATTAAAAAACATGATTACCAGACAGTGGATATTCATACCACGCTTGCTGTGGGTGATAAGCAGGAACTTTTGTATGAAACACTGGTCAAAAAAGGCCGCAATGCCAAACAAAATCAGCTTTCTTTAGAAAATGTAAAAATTAATTATCCGGTCTGGTAAAAGAAACAAATGTCAGAAGTTATTGGTGGCAAAATGGGTATGATAAATCTCTTCTGATTTTTTATGAATCAGTATTCATAAGCTGTATTAGTGTGGTATAAAGACTAATAACTTTTTACATCCGAGAAATAAATTAGGGAAAATAATATGAAAAAACAATTGCTGACACTATCGGTAATAGTCGCTATGGGCGGCATGATGAGTCCTGCATTTTCTGGCTGGCAAGACTGGGTTAAGGAAGCGGATAAGGTTTTAAAAACAACTACAGGGCAGGATACGACGAGTACTATGTCATCTGCCTTGTCAAATGACGAAATCAGTCAGGGACTCAAAGAGGCTCTGGATGTGGGAGTCAAAAAGGCTATTGATATGCTGGGTACAGAAAATGGTTTTCTCAAGGATCAGTCAGTCAAGATCCCTTTGCCGGATAGTATGCAGCAAGTTGAAAAAGCCCTGCGTTCATTTGGCCAGGAAAAAATGGCTGATGAATTTGTCACCAGCATGAACCGTGCGGCAGAACAAGCAGTGCCGCAAGTGACTAATGTCTTTGTTAATTCGATTTCACAAATGTCACTGGATGATGCTCAGGGAATTTTATCCGGAGGAGACACAGCAGCAACGGATTATTTTTAAAAAAATAATTCTGATGAATTAAGTCAATTAATTGCTCCCTATGTCAATGATGCGATGAATCAGACACAAGTCACGCAATATTATAAAGCAATGGCTGAGCAAGTAAAAAAATACGATACCTTTGGTTTAATGGACTCATATTTAGGCAGTGCTGCTGATATTGACAGTTATGTTACTGATAAAACAATGGAAGGTTTGTTTACCAAAATTGCGGCACAGGAAAAACTTATCCGTCAAAATCCGGCGGCACGTTCAACAGAATTACTTAAAGATGTATTTGGCTCTAGTTAGTCAATAGACTAATATTTTGACTATGGATGATAAACTATGGGTGTACCAAAAGACGCACAGGAATCAGCTCTCATTGATAGTCATTGCCATCTAGATTTTTCAGTTTTTGATGAAGATCGTTCATTAGTTACGCAAGCCTGCCGGGAAGCCAATATTCAATCGATTATTGTTCCCGGTGTTTGTCGTAAGGACTGGCAGAAAATTTTATCATTGTGTCATAAAGACGATATGCTTTATCCGGCGCTTGGTCTGCATCCGTGTTTTATAGATGAACATCATGCCAATGATTTGGATGAATTAGTTCAGCTTCTTTCTATAAACGGTGCTAACAATGGTGCTGAAAAGAGTGAAAAACAAACTTTAGCAGCTATTGGTGAAATTGGCCTGGATTTTTTCATAAAAAAAACGGATAGAACAGTACAGACTTTTTATTTTTCTGAACAATTGAAAATTGCCAGTCAATATCAGCTGCCGGTATTGATCCATGCTCGAAAATCTCATGATGAAGTCATTAAACATCTGAAAGAAAATGCCTCATTAACGGGGATTATTCATGCTTATAGCGGCAGTTATGAGC
Source organism: gamma proteobacterium symbiont of Lucinoma myriamae (assembly GCA_025655635.1). Lineage (GTDB taxonomy): Bacteria > Pseudomonadota > Gammaproteobacteria > GRL18 > GRL18 > GRL18. Next base: position 4,462 of record JAHXIM010000089.1, read on the forward strand.
AGGCAAAAGAATATCTGAAACGAGGCTTTAAACTCGGCTTTGGCGGAGCATTTATCTATCCTAAAGCGACAAAACTTCGAGCACTTGTCCCCAGATTACCCATTGATGCATGGGTGCTGGAAACTGATGCACCAGATATGAGTCCCATAGCTCATCACGGTGAAAGAAACAGCCCTCAATACTTACTCGAAATTGCCCGGGAATTTGCCAGCTTATATGATAACAAAGCAGAATTTGCGCAAATTATGCAGCAACTTCATCAAAACACAAGAGATGTCCTGCCATCTCTACAAAATACACAACCTTAGAATAAGCATGCATACAAAAAAACAAGAGTCATTTAATTTTTTATTTTTTTTGTTCTGCCTGACTTGTGTATTAGTTGCTGGTTATTCACTGCCGTCATGGGCACAATTAAATGTGCACAAAACTCACCAACAGCGCTATCCCATTGAGAATAAGCTCATTAATGAATCCAGTGGCCTAGCTTGTTCTACTCGTGAAAAAAAAGTCTTATGGACCCATAATGATAGTGGTCATATGCCAATTATTTATGCGCTGAATCATAAGGGAAAAGATCTGGGTGCTTTTCATCTGGAAGATGTGGAAAGTAATGACTGGGAAGATATGGATGCTTTTGAATATCAGGATGAGCATTACTTATTAATTGCGGATACGGGTGATAATCTACGATTTCGCTGGGAATATCAAATCACCGTCATTAAAGAACCGTCTTTGAACAAAACTCTTTATAAACAACGTTCCGCCATTTCTCCTGCATGGTCATTTGTTTTTAAATATGAAAATAATAAATCCTATGATGTTGAAGCAGTTGCTGTAGATAGTGTGCATGAAAAAATTATCTTATTAAGTAGTCGACCCTGAAAAAAGACAATCTCAATGACACAATAGATTATCGTACAATATTGATTCTATTTTTATTGTTCATGACCCAGTTTTTTCGTCCAATCACAAAAGGTTTAATCCGCTGCTCTGCGGTATTATTATCAATCTGTAAATGACCATCCTCAAG
>JAHXIM010000078.1 GCA_025655635.1 gamma proteobacterium symbiont of Lucinoma myriamae
CTCCAGCCTAGAGAAAAACAGTTCAATTATGAGAAGTTTGGTGCTGGATATTATGTCGTTGCATGGGCTACTGCGTTTTTTAGGTTGAAATGTCTCCATCTGCACCCATCTAATGATTATCTAATTGATACAATTATATAGAGATAAATTATGACTCAAGAAATGTTTGAAAAAGCAGCCGCACTGATAGATGCGGCCAATAGTGAAGATCCCAATCAGGAAACTGTTGATGGCAAGGTCTGGCCGAAGGAGCTTCTTTATTCCCGCAATATGTCGGATATGCTCAATCGTTTCGCTCCGGATACCGATGATGCTATGAAGCTTGGTATCAGTGCTCAACACATCCAGCGTTGGAAGTCACCACGTGATGCTTACACTATGGATAAAAAAGGTTATTATCAATGGCGTACCCAGTTGTATCAATTCCATGCCGACACAGTTTGTGCGCTAATGAAAGAGGCGGACTATTCTGAAGAAGATCTGGAGCGTGTCAATAAGGCTGTGGGTAAGAAATCACTAAAGACTAACCCCGATACCCAATTGGTGGAAGATATTGCAGCACTGGTTTTTATTGAGCATTATATGCAGGCCTTTGCGGATAAACATCCCGAATATAGTGAAGAAAAATGGGTGGAGATTATCCTTCGCACCTGGAATAAAATGTCTGAAAAAGGCAAAGAATTTGCATTATCAGGTGAACTTAAACTCCCCGAACCTTTGATTCCACTGATTAAAAAGTCTATTAGCTAAATAAGTGATGAGATGGTGTCCATATTGTATTAAGCTACCGCACAAAAGCATATCAGGCATCATTTCGCTCATATTGGCATAAAATCCCGAAACAATGCCTGATATACTCTTGTGCTCGATGGACACTTATTTTAGTTCATAAACACATTTATTTTGACTGATTGCACTACATTTTGTGTTTATTCGCTTATTTATAGATGGACTGGCCAGATTAGTAGTTAGTTCTGCCGTATTTAAATGAGAGCACTTTTTTGTTTTAAAACATCCCTTGGAGTGTTCATTTAATGTGACCCATCATGTAAAATGCTTCTTTTTCCTTTCTGAGAGACAAAATGACTGTAAGAACACGCTTCGCTCCAAGCCCAACAGGCTATTTACATATTGGTGGTGCCCGTACGGCATTATTTTCCTGGCTTTATGCTAAACGCCATCAGGGAAAATTTGTTTTACGTATCGAAGATACGGATAGAGAACGTTCTACTCAGGAAGCGGTTGATGTCATATTAGAGGGCATGCAATGGCTGGGCCTTACTCATGATGAGGGCCCGTTTTATCAGACCGAGCGTATGGATCGTTATAAAGAAGTGATTCAAAAACTTCTTGACGATGGCCATGCTTACAAATGTTATTGCAGCCGAGAAGAGCTGGATGCTATGCGTGAAGAACAAATGTCTAATAAAGAAAAAGCCCGTTATGACCGCCGTTGTCGGGCGATTACTTCACCTCCTGCTGATAAAATTGATGTTGAGCCGGTGATCCGTTTTAAAAACAGTATTGATGGTAATGTTGTTATTAATGATCATGTGAAAGGCCAGATTGTTACCAATAACAAAGAACTTGATGACTTAATCATTGCTCGCGGTGACGGCACACCGACTTATAATCTGGTTGTGGTCATTGATGATTTGGATATGGGTATGACACATATTATTCGTGGTGATGATCATTTAAATAATACCCCCCGACAGATTAATATTCTTAAAGCAATGGGTGCTCCCATTCCGGAATATGCACATTTACCTATGATTCTGGATGAACAGGGTGCTAAATTATCCAAGCGTCATGGTGCGGCCAATTTGCTGAATTATCGTGAAGAAGGCTATTTACCAGAAGCCTTATTAAACTATCTTGTTCGTCTGGGGTGGTCTCATGGTGATCAGGAAATTTTTTCCATTGATGAGATGATCGAGTTATTTGATCTGGATGATATTAACAAATCGGCTTCATCAATTAATCCGGACAAGCTGCTTTGGTTAAACCAGCATTATATCAAAGAAGGTGATCCAGAGCATGTAGCAAAACATCTGGCATGGCATATGGAAAAGCAGGGCATTAATACCGATAACGGCCCGGCTCTGGCTGATATTGTCAGTGCCTTATCAGAGCGCAGTAAAACGCTGGTAGAAATGGCACAAAGCAGTCGTTATTTCTTTGAAAACTTTGATGAATTTGATGAAAAAGCCGCCAAAAAGAACCTCAAAGCCGGTGCGCTTGAAGCGTTACAGAGAATGCTGGAACGCTTTAGTGCAGTCAGTGACTGGAAGGGCGAAGCCTTACACCAGATAGTTCTGGATGTTGCTGAAGAACTGGAGCTAAAGTTAGGAAAAGTTGCACAACCTCTACGGGTTGCCGTTACGGGTGCAGGTATGTCTCCCTCCATTGACGTGACCTTAGAACTTATCGGTCGTGAACGCTGCCTGAACAGAATGAACAAAGCCATTGAATACATTGAAGCCAGAGTTGCAGCACAATAGTCATGAACGCTGAACGCTCCTAATGTCCGGTCATTAATTCGACCTTGATAAACTCAAGGTCTTCGGGCTTGGCATACATAACCAGAAGATCATTTTCTTTTAACAGCAGGTCAGAAGATGGCTGTTTACCGCGAATTCCACCACGTCGTAATGCAGTAAAGACAATATTACGCCCTCCCAGATCTATCTGACCAATTGTTTTACCAATTGCCTTAGCCCCGGGATGCAGGACTAAGGTATTAATATGTTCGTTATTTTTTCGGGATTCTTCATGAGAAGCTTGTTCGCCCGGGAAATAACCTCGTAAAAACTTATATTTATCCTTACGTGCTTTGGCAATATCCTGAGTGATTTCAATCGGTGGTACGCCAATGTGTATTAATAGATGTGATGCCATAATAATGGATGATTCAAGTGTTTCTGGTATGACTTCGGTGGCACCTTCAGCATATAATTCATCCAGTTTGCTCTCATCAATACTGCGTACCAGAATGGGAATATTTTTATTCAGTGAGCGTATTTGAGCAATAATTTTCTTTGCTGCAGAGCTGTTTTTAATAGTGATGAGCACAGCACGTGCTTTATCCACTCCGGCCGCCTGCAAAATTCGTTTATGGGCAGGATCACCATAAACAACAGTTTCACCTGCATCCTGTGCTTCCTGAATACGGATAATATCCAGATCCAGAGCAATGTAATGCTGATTCTTTTCTTCTATAAAACGAGAAATATTTTGTCCGATATGACCATATCCGCAGATAATGACATGTTCAGAGAGTGTTTTACTGCATCGCTCAACTTGCTGGCTAATGGTCTGATGAGTAGCCTTATAACTTCTGCGAAAGAGTATTTTGGTCCAGCGGCCATTATTATGAATGATCCAGGGAGTCAGCATCATGCTGAGAATAATTGCAGAAAGCACAATTTGAGTGGTCTCTTGTTCGAGCAGATTATAGGTTAATGCCAGAGTCATCAGGGCGAAACCAAACTCACCCCCCTGATTCAATACCAGCCCTGTTCGAAACGATACGACTGGACTTGCACCGAAGAGGTAGCTGAGTGAAGTGATAATCAGTGTTTTAGTGAGAATTAATAATATAGCTACTAAAATAACCCAATGTAATTGAGGAAGCAGGGCATTGAGATCCAGCAGCATACCGACGGTAATAAAGAAAAGACCCAGCAAAATATCCTGAAAAGGACGGATATCAACTTCAATCTGATGGCGATATTCGGTTTCACTTAACATCATGCCAGCAATAAAAGAACCAAGCGCTAAAGATAAACCAGCCCTGTGAGTAGCCCATGCGGCCGCTAAAGCAATTAATAGAACGGAGAGAGTAAATAATTCAGCTGAACGGATATTAGCAATGATCCGTAATAACGGCCGCAATATCCAATGACCTATGGCCAGCATTAAGAGTAAAATAATCATTCCTTTTAATAAGGCGCTGATTTCAAGTGATAATAAAATCGGACCATCACCAGCGAAAGACGGGATTAATACCAGAAAAGGTATTACTGCAATATCCTGAAAAATAAGAATGCTCAGAGCAAGGTGACCATGACGTGAATTAAGCTCTAACTGCTCGGATAATTGCTTGCTGACAATCGCTGTTGATGAGAGTGCAATGATACCGCCGATAATGATTGACTGTTTGATATTTTGGCTGAAATACCAGTCAATGGAGCCGGCAATAACGGAAGTGATAAGCACTTGTGAACCACCCAGCCCCAATACTTCTTTTTTTAAGGCAATTAATTTTGCCAGGGAAAATTCCAGTCCCACAGTGAACATGAGAAAAACAACACCAAATTCAGCAATAAAGCGAACGTCCTGATTATCTTCGATTAAGCCCAGTCCATAGGGACTGACAATCATTCCAACAACAAGATAGGCAAGGATTGGAGCGATATTAAAGCGTTTCAGGCAGGCAATGGCAAACACTGCCAGCGTTAGTAATACAATAATTTCCTCAAATATAATATCATTCATTTAGAAAGTATAGGTGAGAAAAGGGCAGTGTGTCTATAGTAGTTGACTAAAATAGTTGGTTATGTGGTAACTTTACACAAACCTTTTAATACCATGTCGGTATAACTAATTATGCCAATGATCTCACCATGTCTGACAACCGGAGCACGAGAAAGGCCAAAGCGCTCAAATAAGCGTGCACAATAACGAATATCCATGTCCTGACGAATAGTTACTGCCGGTTTGGACATGACTTCGTAGACATTGGTTCGGTCAACGGATTTATCCCCAGCCAGGACAATACGGGCAATATCTGAAATAACTACAATGCCCCATTCATCATGAGCATGACGTTTGTTGACAATTAATGTTTTTGTTTCAATATGCTGCATTTCATCAAGGGCTTCTTTTACGGTTTTCATGCCATCAACGAAATCCACTTTATGTTTCATGACATCTTTAACCTGGATGAGTGTGGGTTTCATATTATTTCCTCAATTGTTTCTGTCAATTGTTGAATTTGGTGGGAAACGCCAACGGCATCTTCCACATTAATTTGAAAAGCAATGCCAGTACCTGGTGAGTTGTCAAATTTTCCTACCTCACTGATTTTTTCCAGTACATCACGGCTGAGGTGTTCTTCAACTAACAATAATAAAACATCGCGTTGAGTCTCTAAAGTCAGACCAAAGAAGGTTTTTGTCTTTTGGACACCCTCACCCCGGGCATTGTTTATGACTGTTGCACCCGTTGCGCCTGCTTCGCGGCTGGCATCCAGAACGGCATTGGTGACATCGTCATTTACAAAAGCAATAATTAATTTAAATTGCATTGCTGTTCTCTCTTTTTGTTTTCATAGATTTTATTCTATTGTGTACGCCCGTCATGGGCATAAACTAATGGGGTGTAAGTCCCCTGTAGGAGGATCACCGCTATGTAAATTGTATCCAAC
>JAHXIM010000237.1 GCA_025655635.1 gamma proteobacterium symbiont of Lucinoma myriamae
TTGATCAGGAACAATAAAATTACAATTAATGTTGTACGATAATCTATCGATTCATGATGATTATCTTTTTTCAGGATCGACTAAGTATATATAAATCAAACAAATAGTATCGGCTTAGATTAATTTCCAAAATTCAGCTTAAATTCAGTAGCATCCTGATTAATTATTAGGGTATAATGCCCGCTCTCTGTCGGTCCCCTCGCAATGATAAGCCGTTAACCCAGCCAGATCCGGAAGGAAGCAACTGTAGCGGCCGACTCATGTGCCGGGGTGTGGCTGGCAGAGTCTTTAACTTTTTATCTATTCCAGTACCGCTTTAAAAACTCCCCAGTTAATAGAAATTTTAAACTTTACTCTTGTTTTTCTTATATTATCTCATCGCCAATCGTATGGAGCAGAGTTAAAAATTCATGTATACTGAGCTTCGATTAATTTCTGTTTTTTCAGGCTAATATTATCTTACTTAATTTACATATACACGCTGAATAACTACATCAATTTAACTGATTTATTTGGTTTTAATCTGGGGCTTTTATGAAATATCAGGTTCTGGCTCGGAAATACCGTCCCAAAACATTTTCTACCATGATGGGGCAGGAGCACGTCCTAAAAGCATTGACTAATGCCCTGGAAACAGAGCGGCTGCATCATGCTTATCTGTTTACCGGTACACGTGGTGTCGGTAAAACAACGGTGGCCAGAGTACTTGCTAAAGCGCTTAATTGTGAACAGGGAATCAGCGCATCTCCCTGTGGTGAATGTGGCGCTTGTCAGGAGATCGATCAGGGGCGTTTTATAGATTTAATTGAAGTCGATGCAGCCTCAAAAACTAAAGTGGAAGATACTCGGGAACTATTAGATAATGTTCAATATGCACCGACTCGCGGACGTTTCAAGATTTACCTGATCGATGAAGTGCACATGTTGTCAGGCCATAGTTTTAATGCGTTGTTAAAGACCTTGGAAGAGCCGCCACCTCATGCTAAATTTTTATTGGCTACCACTGATCCGCAAAAATTACCTGTTACCATTTTGTCACGTTGTCTGCAATTTAATCTTAAGAGTCTGACGATTGAGCAAATTGAGCAGCAACTACAACAAATTCTTAATGCTGAAGAAATTCCTTTTGAGACGAATATATTAAAACCATTGGCAGTTGCTGCAGATGGTTCTATGCGTGATGCCTTGAGTTTACTCGATCAATCCATTGCTTATAGTGATGGAAAACCGAATCTGGCTGATATTGAAGCTATGTTGGGCAGCGTGCAAAAGGATAGGATTTTTGATTTATTAAATGCGTTGGCTAATGAAGATGGCCGCATGCTGGTTGAACAAAGTCGCATACTGGCCGGGCAGGGAATAGATGTTAACACAATTCTGGCTGAGCTGATTAGTACCTTGCAGAGAGTTGCTCTTTGTCAGATGGTGCCTGATGTCATAGATGATAGTTTGGGTGATAAACAGGCTGTCAAACAAGCAGCACAGCTTATTTCACCAGAAGATATTCAATTATATTATCAAATTGCCATTAATGGTCGTAAAGATCTGCCGTATTCACCTCAGCCGCAGGGCGGGTTCGAAATGATTTTATTACGTATGCTTGCTTTTAGACCTGATGGCAATGTACCTAAGCAGCTCAGGCCGGCTAGTCAGACTCAACAAAAGCCTGCTCAAAACAAAGTGTCTGCTGTACAGCAGAATACTTCATCTCAAACAGCTTCTGTTAAAGGCAGTTTATCACGAAATGAGCATCGGCCTGATGACAAAATATCAGAAAAAAAATCACTTTCAATCTCTGATAATACAATAGAGTCAATAGCCGTAAAACAAAAAGCCAGAATAAAAACTGTTGGTCAGATGCCGGAAGACTCTGTATTCTTAGAGAGTACTTCTTTAGAGAGTACTTCTTTAGAGAATGCTTCCTCAGAGACAGTTTCATTAGATAGTGATATGCCACCAATTGATTTACCGCCAATAGATGCCTATGGACAAGATGACTTTTCCAATTCATCTGAGTCGCCATCATATGTACAGGATATCCCCGAGGTTGCTGCGACAGTTGAGCCAGGGAGCAGTCAATCGGCCTTTCAACAGGTTCAAGCACAAAAAAAAACACTAGAAGAGCCAAATCCGTCGCTCAGCGCTAAAGCATTTACTAAAGAAAAAACGTTAACTAATGATGAGCCCTTAGTTGAGAATAAGACTTTTGCTGACAAAAAGCCATTAGCTGACAAAGGGCCATCAGCCAATGTGGTTCCTTTATTCAATAATGACCAGAAAAAAATATCCTGTACAAAAGAAGATACAGGGGAACTTGCTGATTTTTGGCATGACTTAATAAAACGTTCAGGTATGAGAGGCCTTGAACAACAATTAGCTAAACATTGTGCGCTGGTGAATAAAACAGAACAAAATGGTGAACAGGTTTTTGAATTATTATTGGAATCGGTGCATAAACATTTGCTCAATGATAAAATAAACACTCGTTTGATTAAGACATTACAACATTTACTTGCTGTACCTATTAAGCTGAATATCAGTGAATGTCAGGTTCAGGCAGAAAAAAAACTGGATACTCCCAGACGTCGTGAAATCCATGATGCTGAAGTATTACAACAACAGGCAGTAGAATCCATTGAGACTGATCCTAAGGTGCAAATGATCGTCAATGCATTCGCTGCAAAGGTTCGTACAGAATCTATAAAACCAAATTAACTAATTGATAAAGGAAATTACATGAAAGGTGCTTTAGGCGGCTTAATGAAACAAGCTCAAAAAATGCAGGATGATATGAAAAAAGCTCAGGCTGAGCTTGCCAATGCAGAAGTAACAGGTCAGGCTGGCGGTGGTATGGTCTCAGTGGTAATGACTGGTCGCCATGATATTCGTCGAGTAAACATTGATGAAAGTGTTATGGATGATAAAGAAATGCTAGAAGATCTGGTTGCAGCGGCAGTGAATGATGCCGTTCGTCAGATTGAGATAGAGTCAAAAGATAAAATGTCTGGAATGACAGATGGTTTAAATTTACCACCAGGTTTCAAACTGCCTTTTTAAACTATTATGGCTCACTCACCTCTTATTACACAGCTTATTGACAGCTTCCGATGCCTCCCTGGTGTCGGGGCTAAATCAGCACAACGCATGGCCTATCATCTTCTTGAAAGAAATCGAAACGGTGCCAGAAGACTATCACATGCATTACGTCAGGCCTCAGAAGAAGTTGGTCATTGTCAAACATGTCGTATTCTTACTGAATATGAGCAATGTGATATCTGTCAATCCCCAAAGCGTGATCGACAAACCCTCTGTATTGTAGAAACACCTTCCGATGTGTATGCCATTGAACAGTCAGGTTCTTACCATGGAAGCTACTTCGTTTTAATGGGGCATTTATCACCGTTAGATGGTATAGGGCCGCAAGAGCTTCATCTTGATACTCTGAAACAACGCGTTGAACATGAAGATATCAGTGAAATTATTTTAGCTACTAACGCAACAGTTGAGGGTGAAGCAACTGCGCATTATCTTATGGAAATGCTTAAGCCTTTCACAAATAAAATTACTCGAATTGCCCATGGTGTACCACTGGGAGGTGAGCTTGAATATATTGACAGCTCGACCTTAGGTCATGCCTTTAATGGGCGTCAGGAACTTAAGTGATTAATTTTCTTCTGTTTTTTTCTTTCTTATCTTAATTTGTAATCTGATAATTATTTTCCCCAAAAAAAAGCATTAAATGTTAGACGTTAGTTTTTTGTCTGATTCTTTGTTGTTTAATCCCTATCTTTTGTTGTAAACATCTTAACTGTGACGTACTTCAAAAAAATAAAATAAATCATTGAACTTAAGAAAACCTTAAGGTTTCTTAAGAATTTATCTGTAAGATTGCTCTGACTTAGTGAAACAATGCTAACGATACATTATGGAGTTTAATGTAATTTAATAATTTAACGAGGGAATTATCATGCCTATTAATAATAACAAGAATAAGCAGATAAGTATTATTGGATGCGGTATATTTATTTTATCTGGTTTATTTCAATCATCTTATGCCGATGATTTAATTGAAAAAGCCAAGTGGGATAGTGACAGAGGGCGTATAACAATTAGCGGTACAGGTGATAGAAGCCATACTGTAAAAGTTTATAGTGCTGCGGACAGCAGTCTTATTGGTGACGATGGAGTAGGTCGTCGTGGAGATTGGCGTGTTCGTGAATCTAAGCTTAGTTCAGTCCCTTGTCGGGTGAAGGCCGAACAGTCTGATGGCAGTATCGACGAACGAGCTGTTGCAAATGCACCAGCTGATTGTGATGCTGTAGTTGTAGTCCAGCCACCAGTAAACCCAACACTAGAAACACCAGTAGAACCATCGATATCACCATTATCTGGTGATTTTACTATTCTTGCTGCTAATGACCTGGGTATGCATTGTGCCGATCAGGACTTCCGTATATTTAGTATCCTGCCGCCCTATAATGTTCTTAATGCGCAGGTATTAAAAAAGGGCAGTGAACCGCAAATGATGTCTCCTGCAGATGGTGTTCATGTCACCTATAAAGCGGCAAATTCAAATTATTTTTCTGATTTTAATAATCCAAAGGCCTTGCCTGATCCGCTGGCTTCTATCACTCGTACTAGTTTAAATTCACAGATTAATTTTAAAAATAATTTTTGGGAGACTGTAACAGGAGCCAGTGTGTCTCCTACTGGTATTGATAAGATTGGTTTTATTGCCTATGCTCCACTTTATCCACCTAATGTATTAAATTTATTTCCATCAACTCCGGATTTAGGTTTGCCTGCACCAGACATCGAAAAGCTCTGGTTGTTAGGTATGGGGCTGCATGCAGAGCAGTCTGCTATGCCTGGACTTAATAATAAACCACAGAAATTTCATGGCTATATTGAGAATTATCCATTTTTTACAAAATTTTCTGATAAAGGTTTTCCAACACTTGGTTATATCGTAAATAACTTTAAACGTTATACCGCAGAGGGTGTGCCCATTTCATCAATTGATGATCGGGGACGTGTGAATCCCTATCCATTGATGACAATTGAAGCAAGAGACACCAACAATAATGTTTTAGCTTCTGTCGATACGGTTGTACCGGTTGCATCAGAAGCCGATTGTCAGCAATGTCACGTTTCACAACCTGTTTGTGAGCTTGATACAAGTACAACGTTAACTTGTAATGATCTTCCCGGTTTTAATTATGACGTAGCATTTATTGAAACTAAAGAACAGGCTGAATTGGTCATCGGGGCGAATGCTCAACAAAAAGTCATTAATAGCGCCAAACTTAATATACCCGTGATCAATGAAAGTGCTTGATTTTTATATAAATAGGGATCAAGATTAGCACATGACGCAACTAACCCTAACAGCCCCTCAA
>JAHXIM010000118.1 GCA_025655635.1 gamma proteobacterium symbiont of Lucinoma myriamae
TCAAGCAGCATTTCATGCATAGAATACTGGATACCGCCCACGCCCATTCCTGATGATTTACGCCCGCCAAAAGGCATCCAGTCCACACGAAAAGCGGTATGATCGTTAACCATAACAGCACTGGCATTTAATCTGTTCACCGTATCCGGAGCGATATTCAGATTTTTTGTATAAACAGCGGCTTGAAAGGCATAATCCAGTGAGTTTGCCTGCCGGATTACCTGGTCGCGATCGGTATAGGAATAAATACAAACAACAGGACCAAAAATTTCCTGAGTCGAGACCCTGACATTATCCGGTGGATTTAATAACACCGTGGGTTCATAACATGAGTCTGAAATACGTTTACCGCCACAAAGACACTTTGCTCCAGCAGAAATGGCCTCAGTCACCCAGTCATGAACCCGATCAACTTCACGAGGCAGGATCAAAGGCCCTACTTCTGTTTTTTTATCCAATGGATCACCAACAATTAACTCTTTCGCCATCTCGGCCAGTTTAACGGCCACAGACTCGCATAGCGTCTGATGAACAAAAACACGCTGGACAGATACGCACACCTGACCTGCATGATAAAATCCACCTTTTAATAAGGCTGGCAGCATGTTATCAATATCGGCATCAGGCTCAACAATAACAGGAGCTGCCCCGCCATGTTCCAGCGCACAATGTGCACCCTGTGCAAGTTTAGAACGTAACTGCCAGCCGACTCTGGCAGAACCAATAAAAGATAAAAAGCTGACTCGCTGATCAGTCACCAGTTGTTCTGCAATATCTCTATTACATAAAACAGCCTGACACCATCCTTTGGGCAAACCTGCTTCATATAAAATATCCATAAAAGCTAAACAGGACAAAGGGGTTGTTAATGAAGGTTTTATAACAACGGGAGCGCCGACAGCAATAGCCGGTACCGTCTGGTGAATGATCAAATTAAGCGGGTGGTTAAACGCACTGATAGAAGAGACCACACCAATAGGTTCTTTAAAGGTGTAGGCGATACGATTAACTGAAGCCGGTGTTAAGCCCATAGGTATCTGTTCACCTTTTATTTGCGCAATATGTTCCATCGCTATTTGCACACCATTAATGGCCCGTTCAACCTCAGCCAGGGAATCCCTATAAGGTTTGCCGCCTTCCTGAGCTGCAATTTTAGTGAGTTCAGGAATACGGGTTTTCATAATATCAATGGTACGCTGCAAGATAGCAATTCGTTCATGGGGCGGCAGCCATTTATCACGGTCAATAAAATGTTCATGAGCCAGCGTAATTGCGGCTTCAAGCTCCTGAGCACTGGCCAGGGGTAATTCTTTAATCAGTTGATTGTCATATGGGGATAATACGCTTATTATTTTGTGAGTTGTCATCGTCACTCTCTTAATTTCCAGGTTTGTCTGATAGCTTATAAAATACAGGTTTTTTGTTTTAGCTTTTCATTCAAAATAGCGTGATTTAAAGAATAATCCACGGCCAGATCAATCAGGTGAACACCATCAGTCTGTAGACAGTTATCCAGAATTTCAGAAAAATTCTCACAGCTGTCAGGCCTATGACCAGAAGCACCATAACTTTCTGCATATCTGACAAAATCCGGATTATTATAATCCAGACCAAAATTATCAAAGCCGAGCCCTTCCTGCTTCCACTTAATCATGCCGTAAGCACTATCATTTAAAATAATGACGATGAGGTTTAGTTTTAAGCGCACGGCGGTTTCCATTTCCTGAGAATTCATCATAAAGCCGCCATCACCACAGACTGCAATGACTTTTTTATGTGGATTAATTAATTTTGCCGCCATGGCTGACGGCAATCCTGCCCCCATCGTTGCCAGGGCATTATCCAACAACAAGGTATTGGGTTGATGACAGGGATAATTACGCGCAAACCAGATTTTATAGACACCATTATCCAAAGTCACTATGCCGTCATCCGGCATTTTATCACGAATGATCTTAACCACTCTTTGCGGTAAAGCCGGGAAACGGTTGTCCAGAGAATATTTTGCTAAGTGAGTATCAACTTCCAGTTTAATTTTATTAAAATAAGACAGGTCCCAATTACTATTATCTTCAATTTTATCGGCAATTCTCTTAACCGATGTTGAAATATCACCCACTACATTTAATTGCGGGAAATACACATCATCAACCTGATTAGGGAAAAAATTCACATGAATGACCTTCTTACCGCCTTGTTCCATTATAAAAGGTGGTTTTTCCATGATCTCATGACCGACATTGACAATCAGATCCGAGCGATTAATGGCACAATGTAAAAAGTCATGATCGGATAATGCCACAGTACCTAAAAACTGAGGATGCCGTTCATCAACCACTCCCTTACCCATCTGGGTACTAAAAAATCGTATCTCTGTGGTTTCGATAAAATAAGAGAGGGCCTCCTGAGTCGACTTTCTATTTGCTCCTGCACCAATGAGTAATAATGGCATTTTCGCCGCTTCAATCACTTTAGCGGCCGCCTGTATCGCTGATTCATCTGCATCGGGGCGTTTATACGTTATTACCTCAAAGACCCGCTCATCAACTTCTTCTGCAGCAATATCTTCGGGTAATTCAATATGCACAGCACCCGGTCTTTCTTCCATCGCAAGTCGAAAGGCTTCTCGTACCGATGAGGGCAGATTATTGGCATTGACAATTTGCCGGGTATATTTAGTAATGGGTTTCATCATGTGTACAATATCTACAATTTGAAACTGTCCCTGCTTGCTTTTTTTAATCGGTTTTTGTCCCGTGATCATCATCATCGGCATCCCGCCTAACTGAGCATAGGCTGCAGGTGTCACTAAATTGGTCGCGCCGGGACCTAAGGTTGACAGGCAGACTCCGGGTTTTCCTGTTAGTCTGCCATAGGTGGCAGCCATAAAACCGGCACCTTGTTCATGACGGGTTAAGATCAATTTTATCGATGAATTCCTTAACGAATTGAGAAAATCAAGATTCTCCTCTCCGGGGATGCCGAAGATGTATTCAACCTTCTCATTTTCTAATGCTTTAACTAATAAGTCTGAAACTTTCATAAGATTTCCTTTAACGTTTACTGCCCGATAGTTCCTGTTTTTCAAGGTTCCAGCTTTAAGGCAACATACAAATCATTTCACCATCGACATTGGCAAAGCATTTTTTGGGTATAAAGCTGTTAGCTGAAGCTTCTTTCATTTCCTGCTCAAATTGCTCCGGATAAGGAGCTTCAAGCAAACTGCCCGTAGCAATATAGGGAAATACCTGATCATAACGAAGGGTTTTAGTCGCGCTGACACGACGGTGAAGGTGTGAGCGATTTAATAGTTTTGTTTGATCCAGACCGGAAGCAGCCAGCAGTTCACGAACACTTTGAATGGTTTCATGATGATAATTGGCTACCCGCTGATTTTTATCTTCAACCACCAGACCTGCGGTAAATTTGGGATTTTGTGTCGCAATTCCAGTGGGGCATTTATTTTTATTGCATTCTAATGACTGTATGCAGCCTAAAGCCAACATCATTCCTCTGGCGCTATTGCACAGATCAGCCCCTAATGCGAAATTCTTAATCAGATGAAATCCGGTAATCACTTTACCGCTGACAATCACTTTAATTTCTTTTTTCAAGTCAAAACCCATTAAACAGTCAACCACAAAGGCTAATGCATCTCTTAACGGGACACCCACAGAATTGGAATATTCTAATGGTGCTGCACCAGTGCCGCCCTCACCACCATCAACAGTAATAAAATCCGGTTTTATCCCCGTTTCTACCATCGCTTTACAGATTGCCACAAACTCACTGCGTCGGCCGATACACAGTTTAAAACCAATAGGCTTGCCTGCGGATAAGTCACGCAATTTTTTAATGAAATGCATCATTTCAATCGGATTAGAAAAAGCACTATGGGTCGGAGGTGAATCCACCTGGACATAGGGTTCGGTGTTACGTATTTTTGCTATTTCAGGGGTGTTTTTAGCCGCAGGCAATATGCCGCCATGACCCGGTTTAGCTCCCTGAGATAATTTAATCTCAATCATTTTGACATTATCCAGGTTGGCATTTTTCTTAAACAGCTCATCAGAAAACAGGCCGTCTTTGCTTCGACAACCAAAATAGCCAGTGCCTACCTGCCAGATTAAATCGCCTCCAGGCTCAAGATGATAAGGGCTAATCGAACCTTCACCCGTATTATGAGCAAAGTTATCAATTTTAGCTCCACCATTGAGCGCTAAAATAGCATTTTCACTTAAGGCGCCAAAACTCATCGCAGAAATATTAAATACGCTGGCATCGTAAGGCTGCAGGCAGTCACTGCCGCCCACAAGCACACGCAGATCCTCTTTGATGTCACTTTCATTTAACGCTGATAATGAGTGATTCATCCATTCATAACCAATTCTATATACATCGATTTTAGTACCTAATGGCAGCGTATCAAGATGTTTTTTTGCGCGTTGATAGACAACGGAGCGAAACATTCGGTTAGTGGGTGCACCTCCTGTTTCCGGTTCAACAAAATATTGATGCATGGGACCGCGCAGGGCTTCCATAATCCAGCGCCATCGAGCCATCAGTGGATAATTACGCCATAATGAATGCTTAGTTTGAGTCATATCATAAAATCCGACCATTATCAAAGGGATGACCAGTAAAAAAGTCCATAAAAACAATGGCCAGAAACTACCGATAATGGTAATGACAATAACACTAATAACAGAATACAATATAAAAATCTGACGCATAATAAACCCTTTAAAAAATAATTCTAATCCAAAATAGCTTTTAAACTTATATGAATAACGATCTAAAAAAACTGGAATATGCTTTTAAAATTAATAGACAGAATAAAAATAATCCAGTTAAATGACATGAATTTAGAGAAATAATTATTTAGCAATAGTCTTTATAATACATAAATAAGGCTTATCCTTAAGAGCTGTATTAATTCATAAGTGATTTAATTTCTTCTAAAAATTGTAGACTATCCCATTCATATTCACCAATAATTCGTATAATGACTTCTCCTTTTGGGTTGACAATATAAGTTGTTGGAAGTGCTGAAACGGACCAGTTTGTTGAAACCTCACTGTCTTTATCAGCAAGTAGAGCGAAATCAACAGGATTGTTGTTTCTAAATTCATTAACCTCGGATAATGAATCACCCATAGCAATTGCAATAATTAAAATATCATCATCAATCAATTGATTATAAGCTCGTTGTAATGAGGGCATTTCTTTTCTGCAAGGTTTACACCATGTACCCCAGAAGTTAACAATCAAAATTTTACCCTGATAATCATCTATAGTGTGTCTATGACCATTGATGTCAATTAAATCAATTTCTGGTGCCTTCCACGGCTTTTCTACATGCTTCATCCCAGGTGGCAGGGCGTAACTATGA
>JAHXIM010000143.1 GCA_025655635.1 gamma proteobacterium symbiont of Lucinoma myriamae
ACATTTCTGGTCGATCTGGTCACTCAAAAATAGGGATAATTCCTTACATTTCAAATAGATAATATGTTTTTCAGGGCTGACTAATTATAATTTTTAGTATTTATTGTTATTCTTTTTCAATGCATACCCACCAACTGCAAAGACAGGCCATTCTATAGTAATTGTTTTTTTTGTATATAAGCAAATTACGATAACCAGCAGCCCCCTAAAAGGCATATCTGACGTTCAGTTCATATGCATAAGTAAGTAATATTCTTTACATTAACCGTTTATAAAGATAACAAGTTATCATAATGCATACGTTACAAAATATTTTATATTGCTGCTAAAAAAAAATATAGCGGCATAATAGATTTATTTAGGGTAAACCCTTATTTCATACAATATGATTCAGTTAAATAAATCAATTTAAGAATTTTACTATATTCTTATAACTAAGTTAAGTGACCTGGAACACATTTAGTCATTATCTGTTTTACTATCACTCAATACAGGCTGTAAATAGTTAACTGCCCGCTCAAAAACATCATCAGCCTCAGTGGCAATCCAGGCTGCATCCTGTTCTCGGCGTAACCAGGTCATCTGACGTTTGGCAAATTGACGGGTAATAGTAATCCCCCGCTCAATCATTTGTTCCTTATTCATTTTACCCTGCAAGTATTCCCACACTTGACGATAACCTACTGCTCGCATTGAAGGTAAGGATAAATCAAGATCACCACGTTTAAACAATCCTTGCACTTCTTCAATAAAGCCCTGCTCAATCATTTGCTTAAAGCGAATAGCAATACGTTCTCGTAATAGGTCTCTGGATTCAGGCGCTATAATAATTTTATAGGTATCCCAGGGTAATGCTTCAGCCAGATTTTCCTGCTGAAGCTGAGTCATTGATTTGCCGCTGATTTCATAAACTTCCAATGCTCGCTGGACTCGTTGTGGATCATTGGGATGGATTTTTTTGGCTGCCTGCTGATCAATGGCTGCCAGCTTTTGATGCATAAACTCTGCCCCATGCACTTCGGCCTCATCCTGAAGTTTTGCTCGAATCAAATCATCAGCTTTGGGCAGCTCAGACAAGCCGTATAACAAGCTGCGGTGATAGAGCATGGTACCGCCCACTAATAATGGGATTTTATTTCTGGCATGGATATCTTCCATTGCCTGCAGTGCATCCGCTCGAAAAGCGGCGGTAGAATAGCTTTGCGCCGGATCTAAAAAATCAATTAAGTGATGCGGTGCAACAGCCAGCTCTTCTTTAGTGGGCTTTGCTGTACCAATATTCATACCCTTATAAATCAGTGCAGAATCCACACTAATAATTTCAAAGGGATAATGTTTAACCAGCTCAATGGCTAAATCAGTTTTTCCTGAGGCAGTGGGCCCCATGATAAAGACTGCTGTTGGTTTTTTTGTCATTTTACTTTAATTATCACTTTTACTTTTAATGAAGCGTTAAGTCAGAAGTTTATCCAGACTGGATTCATCAAGTGTTTTCCAGATCACAGGCTTAATCATTGCCGCCTGCTCAACTCCATATTGGTGTATTTGTTCTGCAAGCATCATCAAAAGACGTTCTTGCTCTGATGTATTTAATGACTCAGAAGTTATTGCATGAATAAAGGCTTCCATCATTTGAGATTCATCAATAGAGGCTTTATACGTAATGTTTTGTAAAACATCATGGATAAAAGCAACCATATCTATTTTGCAAGCCGGTATATTACATAGGGAAGGCCTTTTTCTCACCAGCAGTGTATCTTCACCTAATTGGCTTAATTCCAGCCCCCACTGCTGCAATGCCGGTTGATGTTCAAGTATAGATGCTATTTGCTGATGGTTGAGACTAATGGTTTCAGGGATCAACAAGGGGGTATTTTGACCCCGCTGAAATAGTTGTTTTAATAAGAACTGTTGTGCCCGTTGAATATGAATAATAAACACTTGTGCTTGTTGTTCATTATTGACTGACTGGCTCATGAGATAATTGGGAATTAAACAGCCCAGCGATGTACCGAAAAAGGTACTCATGGTTTTCTGTTCGTCTTTTTGCAGTGAATCCTGTTTGTCTGAGCGATAAAGTTGTGTCAGACCATTAAGCTGTTCGGCAATTTTATTTTGATTCAGGCTTGAATTAACAGACGGTTGATAATGATGCAACAGAGGCTTGTTGTAATTTGCCTGACTATAGCGATTAATATATTCCCCATTATCTGCAGCATATGTCGGTGCTTGTTCTGCGATATCTGATGACTCTGGAAAAAGAGCATCTTTGATCCCGCTATAGATAAAATCATGCACCAATCGGGTTTGTCTAAAACGAACTTCGTGTTTGGTCGGGTGGACATTAACATCCACTTGCTGCGGGTCAATCTCTAAATACAGTAAGTAAGCTGAAAAGGTATCATCCGGCAAAAGCTCCTGATACGCCTGTCGCAGTGCATGATTTACCAGCTTATCTTTAATATAACGACCATTAACATAAAAATACTGCCAGTCTGACTGCTTTCTATTCCATTGGGGTGTACTCACCCAGCCCGACAAACGGATTTCTCCCATATTACTAAAATGATTAGAACTAAAATCTACTTTACAGGTATTGGCTAAAAATTCAGGGGAAAACAGTTTGCTGATACGCTGGATAATAGCTTTTTCAGTCACTGCCTTAGGCAGGTTTCTAAGAAGCTTTTTATTATGTGTCAACTTAAAGGCAATATCAAACCGGCTCAAAGCAATACGCTTGATAACATCATCAATATGTTTAAATTCTGTTTTAACCGTACGCATAAATTTGCGTCTGGCAGGTGTATTAAAAAACAAATCGCGCACATCGATAGTAGTACCCTGCGGGTGTGCGACAGGTTCCGGCTCTGCACTATAATTAGCAAAATCACTATCCGTGCCGGTATTAATCATCCACGCCTGATTCTGCTCTACCTGTTTACTTTTAAGAGAGAGTCTTGAAACCGCACTAATACTGGCCAGAGCTTCACCACGAAATCCTAAACTAATAATTTGTTCTAATTCATTAAGCGTTTTTATTTTGCTGGTAGCATGACGGGTAACCGCTAATGCTAAATCCTCTTTATTAATGCCTTCACCATCATCAGTAATGCGGATCAGAGCACTACCGCCACGCTCAATTTCAATCTGAATTTGACTGCTATGGGCATCAATGGCATTTTCCAATAATTCTTTTACCACCGAAGCGGGTCGTTCAACAACTTCCCCTGCGGCAATTTGGTTGGCCAGTTGTAAACTGAGGGTTTTAATGCGTGAGCTAACGGTACTACTCCTGAAATCAATGTTTTTCAGAAATTTTATGTTAGTCAAAACAGATGTGCAACCAATAAGATATAAAATCAATTAACAATTAAAAATTACATTTCTTTTAAACGCTGCTCATATTGTCTTAATTGGTGAGTTAATCAGTTTTTGCTATTATGATTTTCTTACACGAAGGCGTATTATAATAAGTCTATTAAATAGATTTATGCTGCAATTTTATCGCTGCTGTTTTCTTTTAACAAATGAATGTAACGCTCATAGAAATTGACAACAACAACCAGATGATTAGTGACATCTGCCGTCATTCTAGTATTTCCATCTAAAATATCTTCCAGAAATTCAATGACTGTCGTTGAAAATTGGGTTAAATGAGCTGCCTGTATCATTTTCGACAGTACATTAATAAAGTGAATTGATAACTTAAACTGAAGTAAATTTTCCAGTTCATCAGGCGCATTATTAATTGCCGTTATATGACTTGTCAGATTTGATAAGATATCTTCAAATTCCTGGATAAAAACATCAATTTTTTCACTGCTCTTAATTTTATCAACATCATGAGACAACATTTCATCGGTTATTTTTTCTGCACGAGTCATATTTATAAATGCATCAATTTTTAAATTACGAGTTTCTTCATTAACAAATCTGATTTCATCAACTGAATTAAGCAAAAAAGTTTCTATTGAATCAATATTTTTTATCAGCTGCTCTTCTTCATGAATAAAACCAATATTGTTTGAATATATCTCTTTACCAAATGCAGCTTCTAACACATTTTTTCTTTTTCGTTTAGCGTTCTTCTTATCTGGACGTATAAATTTATTAATATTGACTTGATCTGGAATAATGTTTCCAGAGAAAACACCTTTTTCCTCATCATCCTGCTCTAACACCCGGGACAACTCATCACCTGGAGCAATATCTTTTGTAGTTTGAATATCTCTATTACAACTGGCATCAATATTTGCTTTAGAGTCTTCAACTAAGGCTAGAGAGTCTTCAACTAAGGGTAGAAATTCTTCAATAAGGGGTAAAAAGTTCTTGTCACATAAAGTATTATCAGTATTAGAATAAAATTTGTCAGTTAATGCTTCATTTGAAACTTTTGCATGCACCCCTTCAATAAATACTTCACTTTCAATATTGAACTTAGTGGCTTTGATCTCTATAAATTCAGTCTCTTCCCTCCTGAATAACCAAACCAGGGAAATAAAGAGACACAGCCCAAGTAAAACAATTGCCATTGGAGAACGCGTCAATTGATTAAGGATGCTGCCAACAAAAGATGACAATTCAAAATTACTTGTTTTTTCAAACACATCGGATATATCTTCTGTTTGGACAATGACATCTTCTTTTGAGTGAACAGCGCCATAGACAACTTGAGATGGTTTTTGAAGGATTATTGATGTGCTTTCTGACAATGACAGAGGCTGTTCAGTAAGTTGAACATTTATTGCAGCAACTGCAGGAGATAAGATTAAAGCAAATAAAACCAGTAACGACACATACATGCCACCTAAAACGATTAGTGTTTTTTTACCACTAGAGTTCATATATTTCTTCTTACCGCTCTAATAATTTTACTGAAAAGTGACATCATCGGATCCACTTCTATCATCCTTAATGAGACATTAAAAAAATATCCCCGCAAGGGTTATAGCTATGCCGCTCGAGATAAATGTCGAAGCAGCATAACAAACAGAAAATGGCATTAGCTAATAAAGAAAACAATGTTTTCATCATAAATTACTTATAATTTATTTTTCGCAAAATTCATGCCAATTATAATTTAACGAATGATTATAACATGTTAGAGAACATAATATTAAGATTAAAATAAAACATGTAAAATAACCTGAAAAGAAATACGTCTATTGCCACAACACTATCCAAAAAGTCCGTATTTGTTTTACAACAAGTGAATTATGCTAGACAAATGAGGTTAAAGCACCGCTTGCAGGTATGATTTAAAACATTGACCTGCACAGTAAACTATATATTTTCTTTGCAAATGAATTAATGTTCTAAATAGTCGACCCTGAAAAAAGATAATCATCATGAATTGATAGATTATCGTACAACATTAATTGTAATTT
>JAHXIM010000533.1 GCA_025655635.1 gamma proteobacterium symbiont of Lucinoma myriamae
CATTTATATCTCCGGATTGCGAATTGAAGATCATAGTCTGACCTGACTGAAACTAATTGTGAAGGTGGGTTTTAATTGACGTTTACGATATATCTATGTATTACTGTATCAGTGATTATCAGATATTTCTGAAACTTTCGGATATGAGTAAAACTCAAAACATGATATTTTATGACTGATATCACA
Source organism: gamma proteobacterium symbiont of Lucinoma myriamae (assembly GCA_025655635.1). GTDB lineage: Bacteria > Pseudomonadota > Gammaproteobacteria > GRL18 > GRL18 > GRL18. The sequence goes on from JAHXIM010000533.1 coordinate 187, forward strand.
AGCTCTCTGTAATATTTTTGTGTCAATACGAGTTTTAAATTAACCCGTGTTGGAAGATAGAATTTTGTAATCGTATCTGTTCTATCATCGCCTTTTTTTTAAAAAAATTAATATTTCTAATAATTTGTACTTTTTAAACAAAAAACTCACCTTAAATTATGTTTTATTCTTGTTTACGCCTTAAAGTGATACCATATCTGTCTGTGTGATTAAACACATCCAATAAAATTTACTAATTCGGAGTCTAGTCTGGAATGACCATCACCGCTGATACTACTAAGCCAACAAAACCATTAAAATCCGAGTTAAACTCAATTTTATCAGAAACAGCACAATGTTATGATTCTTTTGAATGGATTCAAAGTGAACAAATTGAATCTCTTGATATTATTATCAGCCAATTCAAGCATAAGAAGACAGGAGCACAACATTATCATATAGCAGCAGATAATGCTGAAAATGTATTTTTGGTCGCTTTACGGACGATTCCAACCGATTCAACAGGAGTGGCTCATATACTTGAACATACGGCTCTTTGTGGTAGTAAACAATATCCGGTCAGAGATCCCTTTTTTATGATGATAAGGCGTTCACTTAATACCTTTATGAATGCTTTTACTTCCAGTGACTGGACTGCTTATCCTTTTGCCAGCCAGAATAAAAAAGATTTTAATAATCTTCTTGATGTTTATCTTGACGCTGTATTTTTCTCAAGGCTTGATGAATTAGATTTTGCTCAGGAAGGACATCGTCTTGAATTTGAACAGGCAGATGATGCGAATTCAGATCTGCAATTCAAAGGCGTTGTCTATAATGAAATGAAAGGGGCTATGTCATCAACTGTTAGCGCTTTATGGCAAACCGTCAGTAAATATCTGTTTCCAACGGTAACCTATCACTTTAACAGTGGAGGGGAACCTACTGATATTCCTGACTTAAATTATGAACAGCTTAAAGAATTTTATAAAGTTCATTATCATCCAAGCAATGCTGTATTTATGACTTTTGGAGATATCCCTGCTCAGGTTCACCAGAAAAAATTTGAACATCAGGTATTATCTAAATTTGAGTCTCTTGATAAGACGATTGATGTTAAAAATGAAAAACGTTTTTTTTCACAGATAAATATTGAAGAAAATTATCCGCTTGACACAGAGGAAGATCATAATAATAAAACTCATCTGGTGATGGGCTGGCTGCTTGGTCAAAGTATTAATCTTGAAGAGCAGCTTGAAGCACAATTTCTATCCAGCATATTACTGGAAAACTCAGCTTCACCGTTGATGCAGGCTTTAGAAACCACCGAACTGGGTAATGCCCCTTCACCTTTATGCGGCTTAGAAGATTCTAATAAAGAAATGAGTTTTTTGTGCGGTCTGGAAAGTTCAACGCCAGAAAATGCACAAGCATTTGAAAAGTTGGTGATAGATGTACTTGAGGATGTAGAAAAAAATGGTATCAAAAAAGAACAAATAGAGGCAGTTTTACATCAGTTAGAACTAAACCAACGTGAAATTGGTGGTGATCATTATCCCTTTGGTCTGCAATTAATTTTATCAGGTTTGTCTACAGCAATACATCGTGGTGATGTCATTACCCACATGAATCTTGATGTGGCCTTACGTTCATTACGTGAGAAAATACAAGATCCGGATTATGTACAAAAGCTGGTCCGTTCACAATTACTGGACAATGCTCACCGTGTAAGAGTGACATTTAAACCTGATGATCAGCTTGAAAAAAGACGTAATGATGCTGAAAAAGCTCGCTTGGCTGAGATTAAATCGAACTTAAGTAATGAAGAAAAAAATACTCTGATTGATTTAGCAAGTAATTTATCTGAACGTCAAAACCAATTAGATACCAATTTTGATGAGATTCTACCTAAAGTCACTGTCAAAGATGTACCTGAAGCAATTAAAATCCCTCAACATTATGAACAGCAATATGCAGATCTTAAGATTTCTCATTTTAATCAGGGGACAAACGGCCTGGTTTATCAACAGTTAATCCTGGATATGCCTCAATTTACAGATGATGAGCGTCAATATTTACCTATTTTTAATTATTGTTTTGGTGAATTAGGTTGTGGTGATAAAGATTATTTAGAGATGCAAGTCTGGCAATCTCAGGTCTCAGGCGGCATTCATGCCGGCAGCAGCATGCGTGGTAATATCGAAAATGAACAACAGGTAAGTGGTTTTTATACCATTTCCGGAAAGGCTTTGTTGCGTAATCATGAAGAAATGACACGATTACTCAAGCAGTCCTTTAAAACAATGCGTTTTGATGAAAACGATCGAATTAAAGAGCTGATTTCACAAATTAGAACACGCAAAGAAAATAGCATTACAGGCAGCGGCCATTCTCTTGCTATGCAGGCAGCAGCAAGCGGTATGAGCCCGGTTGCTCACTTAAATCATAAAAATAATGGCCTGGCCAGCATCGCATTTATAAAAGAACTGGATAATAATCTACAAAATGATAGTGATGATACTGCAATTATGCATATCACTCAGTTATTAACCAGCATTCATACCAAGTTGAATAATTCTCCTGCACAGTTTTTACTGGTTTGCGAAGAATATGTTTATCAATCCTGTTGTGATGAAATTTTACAAAACTGGGACTCTGAAACAATTTATTCAAGTAAATCGAATGAGTTATTAGAACTTGCTGAAATTAAAAAACATGTTAAACAAGCCTGGTTGACCAGTACACAAGTTAATTTTTGTGCCAAAGTCTATGCTACCGTCCCTGTAGGTCATGCAGATGCTGCTCCACTGACTGTTTTAGGTGGTTTTTTACGGAATGGTTTCTTGCATCGCTCTATTCGTGAACAGGGCGGAGCCTATGGCAGTGGCGCAAACCAGGACTCAGCAAATGCCTGTTTTAAGTTTTTTTCCTATCGTGATCCAAGATTGACTGATACATTAAGTGATTTTGACAATTCTCTTAAATGGTTAGTAGACACAACTCATGATTATCAGGCATTAGAAGAGTCTATACTGGGCGTTATCAGTAGTATCGATAAACCAGGTTCACCTGCAGGCGATGCAAAGACCACATTTCAAAGTAACTTGTTTGGGCGTAATGCACAACAAAGACAAAAATTCAGACAACAAATTCTCGCTGTGTCTATTGATGATTTAGTACGAGTTGCAAAAACCTATCTGATAGGACAAGAAGCAAGTGTAGCTATTGTCAGTAACCATGATCATGAAGATGAATGCAGTGAATTATCCCTTGAATTAATCACTCTTGCATAATTAATATTATGATTATTCTGAGCTGTTTTGAGATATAACTGGAATGACAACAACATTTAAAGAAGCTTTATATTTTTTTCGAATAAATCTTTTAAAACTATTAAGCTATTCATTTTCTATTGGCATCATAGTTGTTCTATTAGCACAATTACTGGTGCCGTTATTTTTTAGCGGCATGACAGCTGAAGAGATAAGTCCAGAGGAGATCAGGCCTTTTGCACAATTACTGAACCTGTTAATTAAGCCTATTTATACTGGCGGGCTAATAGTATTAATTTTTAGTCTGGCAACAGAACAGGGTAAAGGAATATATTCGAGTTTATTAGCAGGTATTATACGCTGGCCCTATATGCTCATTGCTAATGTTTTAACTACGCTATTAATTTTTGTCGGGCTGATTGCCTTTGTTATTCCTGGTATCTGGATTTTCAGTCGATTATTTTTGGTCCCATATTTAGTCATGTTAAAAAAACAAACTCCATTTGAAGCTGTGTTTAACAGTTTTCGGTATACCAAAGGTTATAGCTTTACCATATTAACTGATGTTTTTTTTCTGATTATGGTGTTTATTTTGGCTTTAGTCATATTAAGTGTATTTCAACTCCTTCATCCTTTAGTCATACTTTTATCTCTATTACTCTTTCAAACGATGGCTAATGTGATTTACTATCGCCACTATGAAATTTTATTGGAAAAAAATGATCAGCAAGATGCCATTGAATAGACAATTTACTCGTATGAGCTATATTTGAAAGACTTCTATTAAATAAAATAATATATAAAATATGCCTTCTATAACTGAGAAATCTATTAATGATGATAGTTATTTCAAATTAATTCAAAATAAACTTCCAGATTGTGTTGGAAGTTATTTACCTAATATTTTCCCTTTAGGCTACTTTGTCAAACGAAATGAGCCTCGTTTACTTTATGTTATGCCGATTACAATGCTGTATGAAGGTAAAAAATATTCACTAAAAAGTAAAAATCTATCTGTTAATGGCCTGCAGCTTTTCATACCCAGAACCTTTATTCAGGAAGGTAAAACAGTACAAATTACTTTTGATAAGTTTATCTAGTCACAAAACTCAGTAGTTGGCGGACGTGATCAATTTACACCTTTTTCTGATATCGAATACCAAATAAAAGAAGTACTTCATTCGATTGAAAAAACGTATATCAGCTTAATACAGAATAATTTACCCTCTCTAACCAGTGATTTTTTAAGTCGTTTTATTAAAGGCAATCGCCTACGTTATAAGATTGATGCATCTGATCGAATTCGTGCCTCAAAAGCACAGTACTATGAAAAATTATATACAGTCAATATGCATCATGTCCCAATGTTTATTCACTGGAATCAATCGCTGGGTTTTTATATTGACACTATTATAAAGACAAATCGTAATACCCACTTTTTCAATTATATCAGCATTTCCAGTCAACCTGATTTTAGTGCATTTTGTTTACCTCAACGTATTAAAAAATTTGCAGAAATGGCCCGCAGCAAGCAATCAGCCATCATGTTTACTTATTGGGAAAATAATAAGTTTTATTCGGTATTCGATTTTGAATTACAATCACCACAGGAAATGACTCACATTGTTTTTAAGGTTAAACTCACTAAGGGGCGAATTTTTAAAGTCTTAACCAATCTCAATAAAAAACCAGCAGCTGAAAAATTAACGGCCATGTTGAGTAAAATTCAAAAAATTGATGTCAAAGCTTCAAATATCATTGATCAACGTGCTTCGGAATCTATTGCTCAGGTAATATTTACTGATATAACCAAAGTTTTTTCCGTCAGAATATTTTTTCTCAACCATTAGAGTATTCCACCCCAAATTGTCTAGACAATTTTTTCAAAAATCTTATTTCTTTTATTAAGCAGCTTTTTTCATTTCTGCCTGTTCTTCCATA
>JAHXIM010000098.1 GCA_025655635.1 gamma proteobacterium symbiont of Lucinoma myriamae
AAACTAAAAATCAGGCAAACCTCCATTCCTGATGAGCAGAGTATGTTCTATTTTGGATAAAACCTCACTCATCAAAGCGGAGAACAACCATCTTTTGCTATATTTTTATTTTCAACTTTTCATTATAGAGTGAATTTTACCTTAATTTATGCCTGCAAAAAGAAAAAATCCGGTTAAAAAACAATCTGCCAGCAGAAAAAAGGCATCAGTTCGGAAAAAATCAGCCAAAAAGTCTCTTAGTGGACGCTTAGGGCGTTTTATAAAGAAAATAATCTTAGCCTGTATTGTTTTTGGAACGCTTTTTTTAAGCTTCTATACCATTTATTTAAATAGCATTATTAAAGATAAATTTGAAGGCAGACGCTGGTCTATTCCTGCCAAAGTTTATGCTCGTGCGCTTGAGGTCTATCCAGGTTTAAAGATTACCATCACACAATTTGAAAAAGAATTGAAACTGTCTGGTTATCGTAAAGATAAACAAGCTTCTACTCAGGGTAGTTTTTCTCGAAATGGTCAGCGTATTGAACTGGTGACACGTCAATTTAAGTTTCCTGATGGCGAAGAGCAGTCACATAAATTGCGTATTCAATTTAACCAAACTGCTGTTACATCAATCTATGATCGTCTGAAACGTAAAAAGGTCTCACTTGTTCGTCTTGATCCAGCTGTGATTGGTAGTATTCATCCCAAGTTACACGAAGATCGCTTATTATTGAGTCAGGATGAGATCTCGAAAAAAATGAAAAACACCTTGTTGGCTGTGGAAGATCGTCAGTTCTATCAACATTATGGCGTTGATCCTAAAGGTATTGCCAGAGCCATGTGGACCAATATTAAGGCAGGCTCAACAGTGCAGGGCGGCAGCACTCTGACGCAGCAACTGGTAAAAAACTATTTTCTTAGCAGAGAACGTACTTTAGTCAGAAAGCTTAACGAAGCTATTATGTCACTTTTGTTGGAATATCATTATTCCAAAGATGAAATTATTACCGCCTATATTAATGAAGTCTATCTGGGGCAGGATGGCAGACGAGCTGTACATGGCTTTGCTTTAGCCAGTGAATATTATTTTAAGCGTCCTCTTCAGCAATTAAGCCAGCCGCAGATTGCTTTGCTCGTGGGTCTGGTTAAGGGGCCGTCTTATTACAACCCGAGAAATAATCAAGAACGAGCGAAAAAAAGACGCAATACGGTGCTTAAAGTGATGTTAGATCAAGGTCTGATTAAACAAGCAGAATATCAAAGAGGTATTGACTCCGGATTAGGTATCAGTCGCCGCTGGTCTTTGAGTCATTCGCCTTTCCCTGCTTTTTTAGACAATGTTAAAAATCAATTGAAAGAAAATTACAATCAGGACGATTTAACGGATAAGGGCTTAAGAATTTTTACGACACTGGATCCTAAAGTACAATGGGCAGCTGAAGATGCACTAGCAAAGCAAATAAAAAGTGTCAATAAAAAACGGGCCAAGCACCTGCAGGGTGCTGTGATTGTGAGTCATAGAGATTCAGCAGAAATTCTCGCTATTGTCGGTGGAAAAAATAACAGGGAAGGGGATTTTAACCGAGCTATCAATGCGCGTCGTCCCATTGGCTCTTTAATAAAGCCTGCAATTTATTTAACTGCATTTGAGCAGGGCTATACGTTGTCTTCTTTACTTAAAGATACCTCTTTTTCAGCCAAAAGTGTCAAGGGTAAATTATGGCAGCCGCAAAACTTTGATAAAAAAGAACATGGTCTAGTGCCCTTACATGTGGCTCTGGCGAAATCATACAATCTCTCTACTGCACGATTGGGAATGGAAATTGGTGTCGATAAGGTATTAAATACAGTAAGAAGTCTGGGTGTTGAAACCGATGCTCTACCATATCCTGCGGTGTTATTAGGCTCATTGACTTTGTCTCCGTTACAAGTGAGCCAAATGTATCAAACACTGGCTGATCAAGGTTTTTATTCACCTTTACATACTATTTTATCGGTACAGGATGAAAATAATGAAACTCTGCAGCAATATCCTGTGCGGGTGGAACGACGTATTGATGAGAATTTGCTTTATTTAGTCAATGCCAATTTACAAGAAGTTGTTAGTATGGGGACTGGAAAAGGTTTAGCACGCTATCTGCCTGCACATTATAATATTGCTGGAAAGACAGGTACAACCAACGAATTACGTGACAGCTGGTTTGCCGGTTTTGGAAATAATCTGGTAGGTGTGGTTTGGTTGGGTAGAGATGATAACAAACCGGCAGGATTAACTGGCTCTTCCGGTGCGTTAAAAGTCTGGGGTAAAATGATGAAACAATTAGATGTTGGTGTATTAGAGCAAAATCAGCCGGAAAATATCAAATGGTTTTGGATTGACTCTATGAATCAGTTAAAATTAACCGGTCGCTGTTATAACGCTGAGTTTTTACCTTTTATTCAAGGTACTGAACCGGAAAATACAGAGGATTGTTCCGGGAGTCTGTTTGACGAAAAAAGCAGGACCAACTGGATGAAGCACTTGTTTCAATAATTATTTCTGATAACGAAAAAAACCAATGACAAAATTATATTTAGTAATACTTCTCATCATCAGTTTGATTAATGGCTGCACTACCATTGATTATTCGAGGCCTGATACTGAATCTACCTATAAAAGCCCACCGGTTTATGAACGATCATCTACTGATGCCGCAGAGCAGCAGCCAAGAGTGATCACCACTGCAGTTGCTGAGCAAGCTCAACCAGCTAAATTAAAAAAGAAATCACCACCTCCCAGCAGGCAAGCTGTTCTTGACCTATTAGCTCAGTCAAAATCAGCTATGGAAGAATCCCATTATGATGAAGCTGAAAGTTTATTAAAAAGAGCCTTGCGTATAGAACCCAGTAATGCCTGGCTATGGCATAATATGGCGGTACTCAAGTTTTATCAGGAAGACTATCAACAAGCCATACAACAGGCGTTAAAATCGAATAATCTGGAAAAAAACAACCCCCGGTTAAAGGTAAATAATTCAAAAATTATAAAACAGAGTTATATTGAATTGGGTGATCTAAAAAAAGCACAGCAGTATTAAAAAATAAGTGATTATAGGTTTTTGTAAAAAATAGGGTGAATAGTGACGAAAAGTTGTTTATTTGTGAACTATAACGGAAATAGACTATTATTATATACTTATTAAAGATATTTCTTTTGTTTTCTGATACTATTTCGACTAATAGAATTTCAGCACTCTGCAGCAGGCAATAGCTATTGAGTTAGATGAAATATTGACTGTTGGTTATAACATTGAAGGCGTAAAAATGATTTATAAGAATGAGCAATTTGATTTTTCAAAAGTGATATTAAATCAATTCATTTTATTTGTATTGCTTAGCTTAACTTTAGTTATCGTGCCAAGTACGGCTTTTGCAGAAATAAGCGAGGCCAAATTAAATCATGCGATTGACCGTGCCGGTTTACAGCGGATGTTAACGCAGAGAATGTTAAAATCATATTGTCAGCTCGGACAAGATCAGTTCTATATCAAACCAGATGAAAAGCTAAAAGATGCCTTAAAGCGTTATGAGCAAGGTCTTAGTTTTCTAATAGGTTTTGAGTCGATTGACGGCGTTACAGTATCACTCAATAAAATTATTACTATCTGGCCAAAATATAAAACATTGATCACAGACAAAGCCACTAAAGCCAATGCACCTGAACTGGTGCAGTTAAATGAAAAATTATTGTCTCTTTCGCACCAGATTGTTTTAGCTTTACAAGCTGAGTCAGGCAAAGAACTGGGTAAGATTGTCAATATCTCCGGTCGTCAGCGTATGTTAAGCCAGCGCATTGAACTTTTTTATTTACTGCGTGACTGGGGCTTTGAAGATGAGTTTTATTTAAATGCACTGGCAAAATCCCGTAAGGAATTTTCTGAGGGTTTGGCTTATCTGAATAACTATCCAGAGAATACAGAAGAAGTAAAAAAGCTGCTAGCAAAAGCAGAAAAATCATTTAATTTGTTTAGTCACTCACTGGATGATAAAAATAACGCTTTTCTTATCTCTTTGACAGTAGGCCAACTCTTGAAGTATATGAATACAGCAACCAATCTTTATAGCAAGATGTAACTCACAGACAACTTTTACAGCTTATAGATAATGTTTTAATTTTAAATATGCAGATTAAAATTTGTCGGCAAATTTCACAAATTAGAGCAGAAGATTGGAATGCACTGAATCAGGATCATAATCCTTTTTTAAAGCACGGTTTTCTATCAGCCTTAGAAAATCATCATTGTGTGGGTGAAAAATTTGGCTGGCTTCCCAGACATGTGGCCGTTTATCAGGATAATGAGCTTGTCGCGGCATTACCTCTCTATGAAAAGTACAATAGTTATGGTGAGTTTGTCTTTGATCAATCGTGGGCAGATGCATGGCATCAGCATGGTCTGAAATATTTTCCCAAACTGGTGTCATCCATTCCATACACACCGTCATTAGGCCAGCGCCTGCTGGTCAAGACTGATCTCAGTGATATTTATTACCCCATCCTGCTGAAAACAGTCAAAGAAATTGCTTCACAGATAGGTGCTAGTGGTTTTCATATTCTTTTTCCTCACAGGGCTGAATTTGAGTGGTTAAAAGAGCAGGGCATGATGATTCGTCATGATTGTCAATTTCACTGGCATAACAACAACTATTCCAGTTTTGAGGATTTTTTAGCGCAGTTATCATCACGAAAAAGAAAAAATATTATTAAAGAGCGTTTGTCTGTGACAAAAGCTGGAGTCACATTAAAACGTTTGAATGGTCATCAGGCAAGTGCACAGGATTGGCAAATGATGGCACATTTTTATAAACGTACGTTCAATGAAAAATGGGGTACAGCAACACTTAATCTTGGTTTTTTTCAGGAAGTTGCTCAAAATCAAGCCGATCAGGTGCTGTTAGTGTTGGCAGAGCAGGGTGCTCAATGTATAGCAGGTGCTTTGATGTTTTGCAGTGACACTCGACTTTATGGCCGCTTTTGGGGCTGTGATAAAACCATTAAGGGTTTGCACTTTGAGGCATGTTATTATCAGGGTATAGAATATTGTATTGAAAATAAACTGTCTGTTTTTGAGCCCGGTGCTCAGGGTGAACACAAAGTGGCTCGTGGCTTTGTACCGACTCTGACTCGTTCAGCACATTATTTAATGCAGAATCCTTTTAAAGAATCGATCAAACATTTTATTGAACATGAAAAAAACAACGTTATGAACTATATTGAAGATGTCAATAATCACACACCGTATAAAAGTAACAAATGAACCTAAAAAACGCAGTAGCCCATGCAACGACATAATATCCAGCACCAAACTTCTCATAATTGAACTGTTTTTCTCTAGGCTGGAGC
>JAHXIM010000222.1 GCA_025655635.1 gamma proteobacterium symbiont of Lucinoma myriamae
AGTATGGAAGAACAGGCAGAAATGAAAAAAGCTGCTTAATAAAAGAAATAAGATTTTTGAAAAAATTGTCTAGACAATTTGGGGTGGAATAATGACCAGTTGATTTAGATTATTTTCCATAAGTATTCATACCAGTTGTTTTTGTAATTTATTAAATTATTGTCCACATGAACGAATAAATAAATACTTTTACAAAAATAAATTTTCTAAGGTACTAATTACAGTGGTTTTCTGTATAAGAATCGAGGATAATAGGCGATTAATTAAATTTAACTATTACCGGTCAATGATAATATTTGACACGGGTGATTATGATATGTGGAGGTTATGAATGTTTAGTGGCAGTATGGTTGCTTTGGTGACCCCAATGCATGCGGATGGCAGTTTGGATCAGGTCTCTCTGGCAAAGCTGGTTGAGTTTCATGTAGAAAACGGCACAGATGCTATTGTTGTAATGGGTACAACAGGCGAGTCTGCTACTCTCAATGAAAAAGAGCATTGCCACACAATCAAACAAGTTGTCGATATTGCCGATAACCGTATCCCTGTCATTGCAGGTACAGGCGCTAATTCAACATCAGAAGCGATTGAACTGACTCAATGTGCCATGTCTGCAGGCGCTGATGCCTGCCTGCTGGTGACTCCCTACTATAATAAGCCGACTCAGGAAGGTTTGTATCAGCATTTTAAGAAAATTGCTGAAACAGTAGCTATTCCTCAGATTTTATATAATGTACCTGGTCGTACTGCAGTTGATATGCTGCCGGAAACCGTTGCTCGTCTGGCAGGAATTTCCAATATTGTGGGAATAAAAGAGGCAACAGGCGATTTATCTCGCGGCCAGCAGATTATGTCTGAATGTGGTGATAAACTGGATGTGTATTCCGGTGACGATGCCACGGCAATGGAGTTAATTTTATCAGGTGCTAAGGGTGATATATCTGTTACAGCCAATGTTGCACCAAAGGCAATGCATGAAATGTGTGCGACTGCTCTGGCAGGTGATCGTGAGACGGCAACAGCGATTAACGAACGTTTATCGGCACTGCATAATAAACTATTTGTAGAGTCAAATCCCATTCCAGTAAAATGGGCCCTGTATGAAATGGGGATGATTCCTGAAGGCATCAGATTACCATTAACTGTATTAAATGAGCAGTATCATGATGTGATCCGTGATGCCATAAAGCAGGCTTCTTTAAGCTAACATTTATTGCTTAATTAAAGTATTTAGTGACAAAATAAGTAAAGCATAGACATAAGGTGTGTAATGAAACATAGTGCTTCAAAAAATAAAAGCTTCAGTCAGGATAAGAGCCTTAGCCAGGAAAAGAATAGTCTGAGTCAAATTCCCAGACTGACTTTGGCCATTACGATAGCATCAACTTTGGCTGCATGTGATTCTATGCCCGATCTGAACGATACTTTTGCAGGTCGAAAAGTAGATTATGAACATCAGAGTCGTGATATCCAGCCACTTGAAATCCCCCCTGATTTAACCACCGCAACTTATGATGAAATGATGGTTGTTCCTGATATTAATACCGGAGGCGGTAGTGCGTCCTATCAGGATTATGCTAAAGAGCGTCAGGGTAATCGCGTTGTTGTTGATAAAGTGTTGCCTGAGCAGAATAATATTAAACTCATTCGTGAAGGTGAGGATGTACGTCATCTGGTTATTACCGGTACAAAAGATCAGGTCTGGGAAAAAATGCGTGAATTCTGGCTTAATTCCGGCATGTTAATCAAACGCGAAAATCCCGCTACAGGCATTCTGGAAACAGAATGGGCAGAAAATCGTGCGGACATCCCACAAGATTTTATTCGTTCAACATTGAGTCTGGTGTTGGAATCATTCTATTCAGCAGGTACCAGGGATAAGTATCGGGTTCGTATTGAAGATAGCGGCGAAGATAATCAAATTAACTTATTTCTGACCCATTATGGTATGGAAGAAGTTATTGAGAATGAGACGACCGAAAGAACCATCTGGAAACCTCGTCCAAGAGATCCTGAGCTTGAAGCAGAAATGCTGGGCCGTATGATGGTTTATATGGGTGTTGAAGAACAGAAAGCCAAAGCATTATTAGCGCGTTCTGCGACCAAAAAAGTTGATAGAGCGACTATCTCACGTAATGCCCAGGGTAATTCACGTTTAGTTGTTAAAGAAACATTCCCAAGAGCATGGCGTCGTACTGGTGTTGCTCTGGATCGTATTAATTTTGTGGTAGAAGATCGTGACCGTGAAAATGGTTTGTATTATGTTCAGTATGTTGATCCTCTGGCAGAAGAGGGTGGCGAAGGCTTCTTCTCCAAAATGAAGTTCTGGAAAGATAAAGTGGCCGTGGATCAAAGTAAATATCAAATCAAGCTATTTCCTCGTGGTGATGATACAGTCATTATTGTCCTGGATTCCAATGGTCAACCGGATACTTCCAAAACCTCTTATCGTATTCTTAACCTGTTGCATGAGCAGTTAAAATAAACTCGTTCTTTAATGAGTTTTATTCCCCCTGTCTGATTCCTATAAAGAGGAATCGTCAGGGGAATAATACTTGCTATATGGATGAGATGATTAAATCAGCACATCGAAAAGGAAAGGATGCAGTCACCTCAAAGTCTTTCATCTCTGGACATTCTTAATCAGGTTTTTGGTTATCATAGCTTTCGTGGTGAACAGGAATCTATTATTAATGAAGTCGTATCAGGCCAGGATGCCATAGTACTAATGCCTACGGGCGGCGGTAAATCCCTTTGTTATCAAATTCCCTCAATTGTTCGTGCAGGAACAGGTATTATTGTTTCACCCCTTATTGCGCTGATGCAGGATCAGGTCTCAGCTTTAAGACTTCAGGGTGTTGCAGTGGCATTTTTAAATTCCAGTCTGTCCTATCAGGAAGTACAGGAAGTTGAAGGGCAATTAATGCGTGGTGAACTGGATTTGCTCTATGTCGCTCCAGAGCGCCTCTGTCAGGAACGCACTCTTAATCTATTGCACCAAATTGAAGTGGCTTTATTTGCCATTGATGAAGCCCATTGTGTATCACAATGGGGGCATGATTTCAGGCCAGAATATATCCAGCTATCTATTCTTCATGAACAATTTCCCCAAGTCCCCCGTATTGCGTTAACGGCCACAGCCGATGAAAGTACGCGTAATGAAATTGCCAATCGACTTGACCTGGTTAAGGCACAGTTATTTATCAGTAGTTTTGATCGGCCGAATATTCGTTATCGAGTCAGGCAAAAGAATAATGCACGAGCACAATTGCTCCAGTTTATTAGTACAGAACATCCTGATGATGCAGGTATTGTTTATTGTCTGAGTCGAAAAAAAGTCGATGACACGGCTGAGTGGCTGCAAGATCAGGGGATCAAGGCGCTGCCTTATCATGCCGGTTTATCAGCAGGCATGCGCCAGCAGCATCAGGAAAAATTTTTAAGAGAAGAAGAAGTTGTTATTGTGGCAACCGTTGCCTTTGGTATGGGGATTGATAAGCCTGATGTACGTTATGTGGCGCATTTGGACTTGCCCAAAAGCATAGAATCCTATTATCAGGAAACAGGCCGTGCCGGACGTGATGGTTTGCCTGCTGATGCCTGGATGGTTTATGGCCTGCAAGATGTCATTATGTTAAGACAAATGTTGTCTAACTCGGAAGCAATAGAGCAGATAAAACGTCTGGAGCAACGTAAGTTAGAAGCGATGCTGGGCTTTTGTGAAATTACCTCATGCCGTCGTACTAGTCTGTTGGGATACTTTGGTGAGCAGCAGCAAGAAGCCTGCGGCAATTGTGATAATTGTCTTGAACCGGTTGAAAGCTGGGATGGTACAACTGAGGCACGTAAAGCACTTTCTTGTGTGTTTCGTACCGGACAGCGTTTTGGTGTTAGTTATCTGATTGATGTCTTAAGGGGAAAAGTAACACCGCGAATTGAACAATTCAGACATGACCAGGTCTCAACTTTTGGTATAGGTAAAGAGCTTTCTGAGGTTCAATGGCGTTCTGTTTTTCGTCAATTGATCGCCAGGGGCTTTATTGAGGTAGATATCGATGGTTATGGTTCCCTTAAGCTAACCGAAGAAAGTCGTCCTGTGCTGCGTGGTGAAGAAACACTGTATTTCCGTAAAGATGTTGTCAGGACTAAAACGAAGAAAGCAGCAAAACGTAATAAATCAGGTCGACTGGTACGAGAATTTTCACAACACTCGGATGAAAAACTGATCTGGGAAGCTCTGCGCACAAAACGTAATGAATTAGCTCAAGAGCAAGGAGTTCCTGCCTATATTATTTTTCATGATGCGACATTAATGGAAATGGTGGAGTATCATCCGACAACAGTGCATGAACTTAGTCAGATTAATGGAGTAGGTGCGACAAAACTGGAAAAATATGGAGATGAATTTCTTTTTATATTAAAGCAGTTTTAGAGAGCTTATATTTGAGCAGTAAGTTCAGCTTGTTCTAATAATGTTTTAAAAACACCTAATACCGGTTTATCTGAAGTGACCCTTTAAAAATTTAGTGCCATTTTTTTTGCTGTAATTTCAATTGTTTCATCGCTTTTTTCCTTTTTTTTGAAGTGCCGTCAAAGTTATCCCACTGGCAACTTCCAATATTATTCTTTTTTCATGTTATACTTTCCTGTCTATAGAAAGCATGAAAGAAGGATTAGGAATTACCAATGAGCTAAATAAGTGTTCCAACACGTGAGTATTACTTATTTACTATTATGTATCATAACCTGTCACTTATTGTCGGGCTCATATTGGCATAAGATCAGCAAATAATAAATGACTGGTTCTGATACACTATGCATAACATTTAGGGATAGTTATCTAGTTTTCTCTGCTGGAATTCTTTAAGGATAAAAAGAAAATGAAAAGCATTACACTGCTTAATGCAAAAGGTGGTTGTGTAAAAACCACCTTTTGCAAATAATCTTGCCGCTTATTATGCTAATAGAGGATTAAAAACTTCCTTGACAGATTATGACCCTCAGGGGTCTAGTTTGTATTGGTTACGGCAGCGTTCATCTGAACAGCCTCCGATACATGCTATTGATGCATCATCTCTTGGCTCTGCAGCAACCCGCACCTGGCAGCTTCGCCCCCCTGAAGATACTCAGCTTTCAGTTATAGACACTCCAGCCACACTAAATCTCCAGGATCTGTTTGATATTGTTGGTCGCAGTGATATTATCCTGATTCCAGTAATGCCTTCCCATATTGATATTCATGCAGTGGCTCATTTTATAGAAACACTCCTGCTGCGTATTCCGGCGAACGTGAACACCTATTCCGGCCCAATCTGAACACCTGTTCCGGTTCAATCTGAACACCAAAATATCTGACGCATCA
>JAHXIM010000114.1 GCA_025655635.1 gamma proteobacterium symbiont of Lucinoma myriamae
AACATTTCTGGTCGATCTGGTCACTCAAAAATAGGGATAATTCCTTACATTTCAAATAGATAATATGTTTTTCAGGGCTGACTAAATAATACTCAATTACATAATAAAATAAAGCTTGCATGCCGTTTTTCTTGACTGTTTCAGAAGGGTTGTGTTGTTAAAATAAAAATGAACACAAGAAGAAAAAACTTTACTTATAAAGGTTTATGTTATTATGTTATTTTGATTGCTTTTTGTTTGAAATTATAGAGAGACGGATATCCATATTAAAGAATAATATGGATATTTTTTGAGTCAGCTATTAAGGTTTAATTGCAGAGTTTTGTTCACCACCTAAGACTTCAATCAGTCGAGGGATAAAACGAGCTAATTCTCCTGTCATAAGGTTAAAGTCGGCATCAAATTGTGCTGCGTCATCTTCAGCGCCGTCATTAGAAGCCTGCTCTAACAACTCATCTGAAAACTTCAGGCGCTTGATGGCAAGATCATCCTGTAGAATACACTCAAGGGTATCATTCCAGGTCACTGCTAATTTTGTTACTTCTTTACCACTGTCTAAATGCATTTGAATTTCATCGCTGCTGAGGTCTTGTCTTTTGCAGCGTAAAATAGCACCGTCGTCATCAGATTCTTGCATTTCACATTCATCTTTAATTAAAAAGTCATCTTTTAGATCATTTCCTTTTAACCAGTTAGTCATTAATACCGCAGGCAAATTCTTTGTTTTTAAAGGTACAGCAGGCAAACTACCCAGACTTTGTCTTAAAAGTTCGACTAATTCTTCTGCCTTATTACTACTAGAGGCATCAACCACCATAAATTGACTATCTTGATCAAGGTAAGCAAAAGAGCGTTTGGAACGGGTAAAGGCTCTTGGCAAGAGATCCAGAATGACTTCATCTTTTATGCTTTGTTTATGCTTGCCAACGGGGCGTCGACCACTTTCGGACTGAATGACATCCAGTTTTTCATTCAGTGCGTCATTGATCACACTAGAAGGTAAAATTCGCTCTTCCTGACGAACACAAAGCATCGTTGTTTTGCCAATAGTATGTGTCAGTTGTGTGCTGTTATTACCTAATGGGGGAACCCAGCCAAACGATGAGGCTTGCGTTGAGCCGCAAGGTTGAAATGACTTTTCATTAAGGTGTGTTTCCAATTCTTCTATGTCAATTGAAAAAGGTTTGCTAAAACGGTAAATCTTCAGGTTTTTAAACCACATAGTTCAGTTATCCCGGCCTGTTGTCTGTTAAATTATGTTGTGATAGTGGATGTCACTAGTTTAGGAAGCTTAGGATTATCCTAAATAAAATCGGGCAAGGCCAGGAGTTTCTACTTTTTATATCATGTGCAAAATAGAATCAAAAGATACTACCTTGCTCATGATAGAGACTTTGACTGGAAGCTGAATTTATAAAAAGGTAACATAGTCGGCTTTGCGTGATAGTCGTTACTCAAAAAATCATTGAGTGTTTCACTGATTTCAGCCTGAGTTAATTATTACCCATAAACTATTTATACTGTATGAATGACGTTTGTCACTACGCCCCAAATATGTAAACTGTCTTCTGAGCTGATTTCTATTGGCTCAAAATCATCATTTTCAGGCATCAGGCGCACCTCGCCCTGCTTTTTATATAAACGTTTAACTGTCAGTTCTCCATCAACAGCGGCAATGACAATTTTTCCATGGCGGGCTTCAAGTCCTCGTTCAACAATTAAAATGTCATCAGGATGAATTCCCGTATTGATCATAGAATAACCTGTTACACGGACGAAAAAAGTAGTAGATGGATCATGAATCAGGTATTCACCTAAATCTATCATACCTTCAATATAGTCATCAGTAAGTGCAGGACATCCAGCAGCGACTTTGCCACCATAGAGCGGTAACTTAAAACCACCGGCATGAGCGTACTCAAGAATCCGCTCAACCATGCTTTCAGGTACACGAATGGCTTTGGTGGATTCTGAAAATTTACCGGTTCCTTTTGGGCGACCAGCGCCACTACGTTTGCCGCCTCTGGGCATATTATCTCTCCTGAAAAGTCCTGACAATGAGTTTTTTTAATAGAATAGTGTACTTTTATCAATATGTCTAATAAAATTTATTTTTTAGTGACTTAATAGAGTGATTTATTGGCCTGGTATGGGGCGTCTGTGGATCTTTTATAAGTAATACAGGATAATACGCCGAATTAATTATTTACAATACAGACTCCCGGGAATAATACTTTGATATCTACAGCAAACCTCACCATCCAATTTGGTGCCAAGCCATTATTTGAAAATGTTTCGGTCAAATTCAGTGATGAAAACCGTTATGGTCTTATTGGTGCTAATGGTTGTGGAAAATCCACTTTTATGAAGATTTTAGGCGGTGATCTGGATGCGACCAATGGTACAGTGACTATCAGCACGGGAGAGCGTGTCGGTAAGTTACGTCAGGATCAATTTGCCTATGAAGAATATTCTGTCATTGATACTGTCATTATGGGTCATGATGAACTTTGGCAGGTTAAAGAAGAACGCGATAATATTTATGCTAATCCGGATATGAGTGAAGAAGACGGTATGCGCGTTGCCGATCTGGAAGTTCAATATGGTGAGATGGATGGCTATACCTCAGAGTCCAGTGCCGGTGAACTATTAATAGGTGTGGGAATTCCCGTGGAACAGCATTTTGGGCCTATGTCAGCCATTGCTCCGGGGTTTAAATTACGGGTTTTATTAGCGCAGGTGCTTTTTTCTGATCCTGATATTATGCTGCTGGATGAGCCGACTAATAACCTGGATATTAATACCATTCACTGGTTAGAAGATATTCTTAATGAACGTAATTGTACAATGATCATTATTTCTCATGATCGTCACTTCCTTAATAGTGTTTGTACTCATATGGCTGATCTGGACTATGGCGCCATTAATATATATCCCGGTAACTATGATGAATATATGCTGGCAGCAACTCAGGCGCGTGAGCGTCAAATGCAGTCCAATGAGAAAAAGAAAGCAGAAATGTCTGATCTGCAAAAATTTGTGGAACGCTTTTCGGCCAATGCATCCAAGGCAAAACAGGCTACATCACGGCGTAAGCGTCTGGATAAGATTCAATTAGATGATATAAAAATCTCTTCGCGTAAAAATCCCTTTATCCGATTTGAGCAGAATAAAAAGTTATATCGTAATGCCTTTGAAATTGAAAACCTGAGTAATGGCTATGATGAGCTGTTATTTAAAAATTTGAATATGCTGGTTGAAGTGGGTGAGCGCATTGCAATTATTGGTGCTAACGGTATTGGTAAGACAACCTTGTTAAGAACCCTGATTCACGATCTGGAAGCCAAAAGTGGTCGAATTAAATTTTCTGAAAATACTGATATTGGTTATTATCCTCAGGAACATATCGATGAATTTGCTGCGGAAATGACCTTATTTGACTGGATGGATCAATGGGGACAAAAGAGTGATGATGAACAGGCTATCCGAGGCATTCTAGGGCGCTTGTTATTTTCTCGTGATGATAGTGAAAAATCCGTTAAAGTCCTCTCAGGTGGTGAAATGGGGCGTATGGTTTATGGCAAACTGATGCTGGAAAAGCCCAATATCCTGTTTATGGATGAACCTACCAATCATATGGATATGGAATCTATTGAATCTCTTAATATGGCATTAGATAGCTATCAAGGCACCTTAGTCTTTGTCAGTCATGACAGGGAGTTTGTTTCCTCACTGGCGAACCGTGTTATAGAAATGAAAGATGGAGAAATTATCGACTTTAAAGGGACGTATGATGAGTACCTGGCGAGTCAGGGAATTGAACTGTAATTATTTTCTTTATTTCTATTTAGGTGGGTTATTTCTTGTAATTCACCTTCAATACCGCACCACGAAACGATCCTTTTATTGAGCAGCAGTCATGGAATATTGGCAAATAATATTATTAATCATTATCGGTACCTTTGCAGGATGGATTAATGTTATGGCGGGCGGTGGTTCCTTATTGACCATTCCTGCTATGTTGTTTATGGATATACCTGCACCAGTGGCTAACGGCACCAACCGCATTGCTATTCTGGCACAGAATATTACTGCTGTTTATGCTTTTTTTCGTAACGGCTTCCATGATTTTAAACTTAGTATCAGCTTGTCTATCGCAGCCTCTTTTGGTGCTATATGGGGAGCCTGGTTAGGCGTGTTTCTGGAAGGTGCGTGGTTTAATCGGATGCTTGCAGTGGTGATGATTATCGTTATTATTCTAATGGCCACTGAAAAGAAATTACCAATTGAAGCCCCTAAAAACAAATATCCTAAAAACGTTTTATTAGGACATGTTCTTATGGTGGGTGCCGGATTTTGGGGTGGGATGATTCAAGTAGGGGTCGGTTTTATTTTGATGCCGATACTGCACAAGGTCATGGGCTTTTATCTGGTACGTGTTAATATGTACAAAGTGGCTATTATACTGAATTTTACCATTGTCGCCCTGTTTGTTTTTGCTTCACAACTGGAGCTGATATGGTGGGCAGGGATGGGATTAGCACTGGGGAATTCAATTGGCGGCTGGTATGGTGCTCATAGCACGATTCATAAAGGTGAAACGTGGATCAAAATCGTCCTGTATATTGTCCTTTTCTGCTTCATAATTAAATTATTATTTTTCTAGATGTTTTTCCTGAAAAACATAATAAATACGATCGATAGAATGTTATATTATTATCCAGGTGTCACTTTATGTGGATATAAAAAAGTGAAATCAAAGGGGGCATGTTTTATTATTAGCTGCTCAGTTCAACTCCTGCACTTTAACATGGAATGTTTCCGAGTAGAGTTATAGGTGTATGTCAAGTAAAAAATAAGATACTATGTGAAAAAATATAAATATTGTGAAATAAATCACAAAAAACTTGACATTAATTGTTTTTTATTTATCATATAGGTTCTGTAAAAGGCATTCCCCGATGAAAATCGGGAGTCGCAAAGCTACCGATCTAAGGGATAATAATCCTATGATAGCGGAGTTGTCAGTGAAGTTGGATATATCTATCTTCAACCACGATCATCTCATCTGTCATATCATAGTAACTCCCTTAAAATTTGTACATTTGTCACCCTGCGCTGCACTTTTACTTGTAAGTATTTGTTTATTCAAATATTTAATCATTTATATATCTATCTGTTTAATTAATTATTTAGATTTTATTTTCTAATGGAAAAATTAATGAGCATGATAAGAAAAAGTATGATGTGGTTACACTAACCAGGACACTCAATTTCATATAAACTAAATGAAATTGAGGATTAAAAAGTGAACAAGCAAGTAAAACGAA
>JAHXIM010000524.1 GCA_025655635.1 gamma proteobacterium symbiont of Lucinoma myriamae
AATGGTTGGATACAATTTACATAGCGGTGATCCTCCTACAGGGGACTTACACCCCATTAGTTTATGCCCATGACGGGCGTACACAAGAAAATGCACTGGATGCAAAAGGACGCACCAGTGATTTCGGCGTTATGTGTAAAAAACACTCTCCCGAAGTATCCTCTTAAAATTATATTCAACCATTAGGTTGACAATCAATGCTGGCTAAGATTACATTCAACCCTATGGTTGAATATAAAAGCGATAAAAATCTTTCTGAACTACTCAAGGCAATGAGCGATACGACACGTCGCTCTCTTTTAACGCAGCTCTGTCAGCAAGGTGCTAGTCGGGTTACAGACTTAGCCGACTATTATGATATGTCGCTTAATGCTATATCTAAACATATAAAAGTATTGGAAAAGTCTGAACTGGTCACTCGTAAAACCATCGGTAGAACCCATTGGATTGAAGCAAATTTAAAGCGAATTGATATAGCTGAAAACTGGTTCAAAGAACTTAAATCGATCTGGGAATTACGCTTAGAAAAACTTGACGAATTAATGAAGAATGGAGATACCTCAAATGACTGATTTAACGGTAAATGTAAACAAAACAATCCATGCATCAATCGAAAAAGTATTTGATGCATGGTTAAGTCCAAAAATGTTATCACTATTTATGATGCCTATGCAAGACCTGCCTGAGTCTGATGTAGAAAACGATGCTCGTGAAGGAGGTGATTTTACAATTATTATGCATGCCGGTAACGATGTTCTACCACACACGGGCAAATATTTAGAAATTAATCGACCTGATAAGTTGGTTTTTACTTGGGTGTCACACTGTTCAGTTGATAACAGTATAGTTACATTAAATTTCACTAAAATAGATGGTAACAAAACAAATATCTCATTAACTCATGTCAAGTTTATAGATGAAAAAACACGTTCTGACCATGAAGGTGGTTGGGGGAATATTTTAAATAAATTAAATGATGTTATGAATTAATAACAATATAAATTGAAGCAGGTCGATATGTCGGTCTGCAGAATACCTTGAAAAACACATAAACTTAGGAGATCAAAATGAATAAGAAAACAATTGTACATATTTGTACGCTACATGCTAAACCAGAATATACGGATAATTTAATGGCCTCCTTTGAAGGCTTAAAACAAGCTTCGGGGTATATTACCCACGAATGCTACAGGGATATAGAAGACAAGAACAAATTAACATTAGTAGAAGAATGGGAAAATAAAGATGATCATGAGAACTTTGTTAATTCATTTTCAAAAGAAGAAATGGAACAGTGGTTAAACATGCTTTCTCAAGAAGGTGAAGACTCATATTATGAGAAAATTTAATTAATAAAATATCTCAATGAACAGCAGTTCTTGAATAATTAATACCTTAAAATCACATAACACATATGAGCCAAAACAAAAATACCTATGATCATAGAAAATCTTCCAAATTACGAAAAAACAATTAGAATACTTACCGAAGATAAATCTATGTTATTATTGATAAAAAGTCTAAAAAAAGATTTTAGGAAAGGTAAAAGGGGACATAATTATTCTGATAAAGAATAGTAGTTACGTCCCCTTTTCTTCTTTGTTCATACAAAATAACGCTATCACTTGTGATTTCTAATGGATAGAATAGAACTGATAGTCATTGCTGTATTACCAGGTGTTACACTGTTATGAGTAAAATTATTATTATCTATTCAACAACCGATGGGCATACCAGAGAAATATGTTCTCGACTGCTAATAATCATTGAAAAAAATAACAATGTTGTAACATTGATTCCCATCGAGAATGTAAATAAATTAGATCTAACTGTATTTGATAAAATAGTTATTGGAGCTAGTATTCGTTATGGAAAGCATAATGCTAAAGTTTATGAATTTATAAATAAAAATAGACAAATTTTAGATGCAAAACCTAATGCATTTTTCTCAGTTAATGTTGTAGCGCGTAAGCCAGATAAAAACCGACCTGAGACTAATCCATATTTGCAGAAATTTCTAATGCAAATATTATGGAAACCAAAAGAACTGGCAGTTTTTGCAGGTAAAATAGATTATCAAAAATACAAAATCTGGGACCGTTTGATGATAAGAATGATTATGTGGATTACTAAAGGGCCAACCGATCCAAAAACAAATATTGAATTTACTAACTGGAATCAGGTAAATGCTTTTGGCCAGTTAATCAGTAAAATGTAACTACTCATCAATTAAAAACACATAAGCCATTGTCCAGATATTGAACCGGGTGGAGTAGAAAATAAACCCTGCTGATTTATAACAATGGGCAGTAATGTCACTCGTAATCTTTGGTTGAAAAATGCCATTAATGGTATGATATAGAGCGAAATATATGGTGAATTTCAGCTGTTTGCTGTTTTATACGTGTATCCTGTAATTTAACACCTGTACCATTAACACGGAGCTATTATTTATGAAAAAAATACAACACCTGTTTTTATGTGCTGTGGTGTTGATATTGACTCTTGCAACAAATAACGTGCCGGCTGATGATATTCGAGTGGCGGTGGCGAGTAATTTCAGCGATGCTATTAAGCAGATCATTGCGCGTTTTGAAGATAAAACCGGGCATAAAGTGATTTTGAGCGTGGGCTCTACCGGTAAGCATTATGCCCAGATCAAGCATGGCGCACCTTTTGAACTATTTTTTGCTGCTGATATGAGACGACCTGAATTACTGGATAAAGAAGGCTTAATTGTCGCCGGCAGTCGTTTTACATATGCAATAGGCAAGGTGGTATTGTGGAGTCCCGAGGCGAATTTTGTCGATGCTTCCGGTGATGTGTTGCAACAGGGTAAATTCCGTTTTCTGGCGCTGGCAAATCCTAAACTCGCACCTTATGGTAAAGCAGCACAGCAGGCACTACAGCAGCGCGGTGAGTGGCATGATTTACGAAAACGCATGGTGCGTGGTGAAAATATTGGTCAGGCTTATCAATTTGTTAAGAGCGGCAATGCGCAGTTGGGCTTTGTTGCTTTATCCCATATTAAGCGGCCCGGTAAAGCCATTGAAGGTTCTTTCTGGCTAGTGCCTGAATCACTCTATGATCCTATCGAACAACAGGCGGTATTATTAAAAGATAACGATACAGCCCGTGCCTTTCTGGATTTTGTAAAAAATAATGAAGCTCAAACGATTATTAAAGGCTTTGGTTATGGAGTGCCGTAATGTTTACTGAATATGATCTGGCGGCACTGTGGATCACCCTGAAACTGGCAGTGATAACAACGCTGATTCTACTATTGATTGGTACGCCGCTGGCATGGTGGTTAGCCCGCAGTCGCTGGCGTTATAAATTTTTATTTGAAGCAGTGGTGGCACTGCCTCTGGTTCTGCCGCCAACAGTACTTGGCTTTTACCTGCTGATTGCACTTGGGCCGCACGGACCTATTGGTGGTCTTATGGAAACATTGGGCGGCAGCCCCTTGGCATTTACTTTCACCGGACTGGTGATTGGTTCAGTGTTTTATTCCATGCCTTTCGTTGTACAGCCTTTACAGGGAGCTTTTACTGCCATTGGAGAAAGACCCTTAGAAGTGGCTGCTACTCTGGGTGCTTCACCTATTGATCGCTTTTTTAGTGTTGCCGTTCCTCTTGCCCGCCCCGGTTTTTTAACTGCCACTGTGCTGGGTTTTGCCCATACTCTGGGAGAGTTTGGCGTGGTGTTGATGATTGGCGGTAATATCCCGGGTGTCACTCAGGTGCTTTCTATTGCCATTTATGATCATGTAGAAGCCCTTGAATATACTCAGGCTCACTGGATTTCAGGTAGTTTGCTGTTATTGTCATTTCTGCTGCTGATGAGTGTTTATGCACTTAATCGTCGTTTTTCAGTGGTGAAGCCATGAGTATTGAAGCACGATTTCGTATTGACAGAGACGATTTTACTCTGGATGTTGATCTGACGATACCGGAGCGGGGTGTGACGGCGCTGTTCGGTCCGTCAGGCTGTGGTAAAACGACATTGCTGCGTGCTATTGCCGGCCTGGAAGCCAGTCAAAATGGTTATCTGAAAGTGGGTGATGAAATATGGCAGGACGAGCAGAAAAATCTGCTGCCGCATCAGCGTCCTATTGGCTATGTGTTTCAGGAGCCCAGCCTGTTTGCGCATTTGAATGTACAGCGTAATCTTGAATACGGTCTGAAGCGGCTAAGAGGGGTAACACCGAAGGTTTCTTTGAAGCATGCAGTCGAATTACTCGGTATTGGTCATTTATTGGAGCGTAAGCCGCATCAACTTTCCGGTGGTGAACAGCAGCGGGTAGCGATTGCTCGTGCGCTGGCAGTTAGTCCAGCGATGCTGCTGATGGATGAGCCTCTGGCGGCTCTGGACATGATCCGTAAGCATGAGATCTTACCCTATCTTGAATCATTGCATCGTGAACTGGATATTCCAGTACTCTATGTCAGTCATTCACGTGAGGAAGTGGCACGTCTCGGTGATAATCTGGTGTTACTAGAAGCGGGCCGCGTTCAGGCTATGGGAACGGTCAGTGAGTTGTTTTCACGACTTGATCTGGCTTTGGCGCACGGGCCTGAAACTGAGACTGTGATCAAGGCTGTTGTTGCCGGATATGATGAGGAATTTGAACTAAGCTACCTTGATTTCTCCGGCGGGCGCTTTGCCGTAGCGGGAAAGCGTCTGCCCCTGGGGAGTGCTGCCCGACTGCAGATTCTGGCTCGTGATATCAGCCTCACACTGGAGCATCAAACCAAAACCAGTATTTTAAATATATTTCCTGCAACAGTGGATGAAATGACTTATGAAGGCACTGCCCAGATCACGGTGAAGATAAAGATAGGCTCGGTAGCGGTGCTGGTGAGAATTACCCGAAAATCAGCTTCGGAACTTGGATTACAACTCGGACAAGCAGTTTATGCTCAGGTTAAAAGTGTTGCTTTGTTAAGCTGAGTGCTATAGTTGTTATAGGAAGTTCTTCAATTGATGGGAGATGGATATGATAACAATAGATGCATTTACCACTTTTCTAGGCTGGTGTTCAGTTATTACATTGTGTTACTGATGATTACTTCTCTTTTATTAATTGCCTTGAAAGAGCCCATTGCAAACATTCATAGTAAGATGTTTGCCTTAGATAAAAAGCTAGTTTTACAGGCTTATTTTCACTATCTGGCAAATTATAAAATTGCCACGCTGGTACTGAATGTTATTCCTTACTTTGCATTAAAGATCATGACCATCAGTGTTCCCCTTTAAATCAACAGTGTTTTAAAAAGGTGCTTGTAGATGCGTCATTCCAACTTGATTAAGGCATAACTCAAGTTT
>JAHXIM010000060.1 GCA_025655635.1 gamma proteobacterium symbiont of Lucinoma myriamae
ATTTATATCTCCGGATTGCGAATTGAAGATCATAGTCTGACCTGACTGAAACTAATTGTGAAGGTGGGTTTTAATTGACGTTTACGTTTTATCTAACCATCATGGTCATTCGGTATCAACGGTTGAACACTTGATGGCAGCACTACAATTATGTCATATTGATAATGTTGAAATTGAATTGGATGGTAATGAGCTGCCTATAATGGATGGTAGCGCAAAACCCTTTGTAGATGCGTTAGTAAATGTTGGTACCCGAGCTATAAAAATACCAAAAAAAGTGATTTTTATACATAAAAAAATTGAGGTTCGAGAGGAAAATCGATTCGCCTTATTATTACCCGACAGTCAGCCTAAAGTAAGCATTTCAATTGACTTTAAGGAAAAGGCTATAGGTATACAGAGCATTTCAGTCAATACCAATGATCAAAACCTAAACCGAAGTATTGCACCTGCCAGAACATTTTGTTTTCTGGATCAAATTAAAGATCTGCAAAGAAAAGGACTGGCATTAGGTGGTTCTTTAAGCAACGCCATTTTAGTAGATAATGATCGGATAGTGAATCATGAAGGGCTTCGTTTTAAAGATGAATTTGTCCGTCACAAAGTGCTAGATGCTATAGGTGATCTTGCATTAGTCGGTGTTCCCATTATAGGTCACTACCATGCATTTAAAGGAGGACATTTACTCAATACACTTCTAATGAATAAATTATTTAGCGATAAATCTGCCTGGTCTTATGTTTCTATGGATAAGTTTTATGACTATCAAGCAGAATTTCACACAGTATCGGTCCATTGATTCCAATATTAAGATTAGTGTTCAATCCACTGAATAATCAAACGTGACAGTGTCAATTAATCACGTTTGATGCAGACAATAAATGCCCTAAATTACTCCCTAAATTAAGAACAGATCCATAAACTCATTAACCGGAGTTTGTGTTAGCTTATCAGTATCAAGACAGAGATCATAAATCTGCTGTGTTTTACGTTGAGGAAAACGACTGAGTAATGCCTGGTGATATTTTTTTTCTAACACGGGAATACCTTCTGAACGTCTGCGGCGATGGCCAATAGGATATTCAATTTCTATCTTTTGTGTTGTGCTGCCATCTTTAAAAAATATTTGTATTGCATTAGCTATCGAACGTTTCTCAGGGTCGTGATATTCTTTGGTATAACGTTCATCTTCTTCAACTTCCATTAGTGTTCGTAATTGATCAATTTGTGGATTATGAGCAATGCTGTCTTCATAATGTTCTGCTGTTAATTTGCCATAAAGCAAACCAATAGCGACCATATATTGTAAACAATGATCACGATCTGCAGGATTATAAAGAGGTCCTTCTTTAGATATAATTCGAATGGCTGATTCCTGAGTCGTTAGTTTGATTTTACTGATGTCTGCTATCCGGTCTTTTATTTCAGGGTGCAGAATCAGAGCACATTCAACTGCAGTTTGAGCATGAAACTCTGCAGGAAATGAAATTTTAAAGAGGATCTGTTCCATAACATAACTGCCATAAGGACGCTGGAAACTGAATTGTTTACCTTTGAATAACACATCATAAAATCCCCATGCTGGTGCCGTCAGCACACTGGGCAATCCCATTTCACCTTTTTCTACCATCATTGCCAGACGTACGGCACGGCTGGACGCATCACCTGCTGCCCAGGATTTTCGTGAGCCGGTGTTAGGACTGTGTCGATAAGTCCGTAAGGATTGACCATCGACCCAGGCATGAGAGAGAGTATCAATGATCTGATCTTTATCCAGACCGAGCATCTGTGCAGACACTGCAGCAGAGGCAACTTTAACCAGTAATACGTGATCCAGACCGACGCGATTAAAACTATTGTCCAACGCCAATACCCCCTGGATCTCATGTGCCTTGACCATGTAGTGCAGGATGTCACCCATCGTTAGCGGTGATTTTCCTTCGGCAACGGCTTTGCGGCTAAGGTAGTCATCCAGTCCTAAAATAGCACCCAGGTTATCGGAAGGATGCCCCCACTCTGCTGCCAGCCAGGTATCATTAAAATCAAGCCAGCGAACCAGGGCGCCAATATCCCAGGCAGCTTTGACTGGATCGAGTTGAAATGAAGTACCCGGTACTCTCGCGCCGTTGGGTCCCATTGTACCCAGGACAATGGGACCTAAATGTTTAGCTGCTTCAGGATACTGCAATGCCATCAGTACACAGGCAAGACTGTCCATTAAACAATTGCGTGCAGTGTCTAATGCCTCATCTGATGTAACTTGATAATTACTGACATAATCAGCAATATTAACTAATTCCTTATCAGGAGTAGGGCGAATGTTATCTTCAACGTTATTTGCGCTCATGAATAATCTCTATAAATAAATGTATTTAACTAATCTCGTTCTTCAATGGGTTTCCATTGTTGATTGTCAGGGCCGATATAATTGGCACTTGGACGAATAATTTTATTGTCCTCACGCTGTTCGATCACATGGGCTACCCAGCCGGTAGTGCGTGAGATAACAAATAAAGGTGTAAAATGTGATACAGGAACACCCAGCATATGATAAGACACAGCTGAAAACCAGTCCAGATTAGGGAACATTTTTTTTAATTCCCACATCACCTGTTCCAGGCGTTCTGCCACAGAGTACATTCGCATCTTACCTGTAGTTTCTGAGAGTTCTCGGGCAACATTTTTAATGATGTCATTTCGGGGATCGCCAGTGGTATAAACGGGATGACCAAAGCCGATAATGATTTCTTTATTAGCCACTCTGGCACGGATATCAGCTTCTGCCGCATCAGCATTCTCATAACGGCTTTGAATCTCACAAGCAGCTTCATTAGCACCGCCATGATTGGGGCCGCGTAATGCGCCAATTGCTCCTGTTAATGCTGAATAGATATCTGAATTAGTACCTGCAATCACACGTGCAGTAAAGGTCGAAGCATTGTATTCATGCTCAGCGTAAAGAATTAATGATGTGTGCATTGCGCGAACCTGTTGTACTGTAGGTTCTTTTTTATGCAATAGATGCAGATAGTGACCACCGATTGAATCATCATTAGTTTCAGTTGAGATACGTTTGCCATTTTGTGAAAAATGCCACCAATAAGCTAAAATAGAACCAAAGCAGGCCATTAAGCGATCACCGATTTCTCTTGCCTTGTGCTGATCGGTAAATCCTTCTTCGGGCTCTAATGTACCAAGAAAAGAACAGGCAGTACGCATAACATCCATAGGGTGAGCACTGGCAGGAATATTTTCCAGAATCGTTTTTAGAGTATCGGGTAAGTCTCTTAGTGATTTTAGTTTGCTTTTATAAGATTGCAGCTGAATTTTATTGGGCCAGTCGCCATGTATTAACAGGTAAGCAACTTCTTCAAACTCAGCTTTATCAGCAAAATCTAAAATATTATAACCACGATAATGCAGATCATTACCGCTATGTCCCACAGTACAAACAGCGGTATTACCTGCAGTGACACCCGATAGTGCGACTGATTTCTTTTTGCCGCCAACGGTCTGAGTATTTTTAGTCATCGTCGTATCATTGCTCATATTCTTCTCCCTCTTGATGCCTTAAAGCTGTTTTTAGGCTAAAGGCTTTTACCCTCGGTAAATAATTGATCTAACTTCTGCTCATAGTCGTGATAACCCAGAAACTCATATAAATCAGCACGGGTTTGCATTCTGTCAATCACTGCCTGTTGTGTACCCTGTTGACGGGTTGTCTGATAGACATTCAGAGCAGCAGCATTCATTGCACGAAAAGCTGATAATGGATAAAGCACCATAGCAACACCCGCTGATCCCAGCTCATCTGTGGTAAACATCGGGGTCGCTCCAAATTCAGTGATATTGGCTAAAATAGGTGCGCTAACTGCACTAGTGAATTCCTGATATTGAGATAAATCATTAATTGCTTCTGGAAAGACCATATCAGCCCCGGCTTCAACACAGACTAATGCCCGATCAATTGCTGCAGACATGCCTTCAACGGCCAATGCATCTGTACGTGCCATAATCACAAAATCATCACTTCGTGCATCAACAGCGGCTTTGATCCGATCCACCATTTCTGCTTGTGAGACTATGGCCTTGCCTGGACGGTGACCACAGCGCTTGGACTGAACCTGATCTTCTAAATGAATACCTGCTGCACCTGCCCGGATCATTTCTTTAACCATACGACTGATATTAAATGCGTTACCCCAGCCTGTATCAGCATCTACCAATAAGGGCAAGTCAGTTGCTCCGGTAATACGACGCACATCAATCAACACATCATTTAGTGAAGTCATCCCTAAATCGGGCAATCCATATGATGCATTAGCAACACCAGCACCGGAAAGGTAGAGTGCACGATAACCTGTTTGTTCTGCCATCATTGCGCTATAGGCATTAATGGCGCCCATGATCTGTAACGGTTGTTCCTGTTCCAGTGCTGTGCGGAAACGTGCTCCGGCTGTTAATGTATTGCTCATACTCAATTCCTGCTATGTTTTAATCATTTGTTCAATATTACGTCGAGAGCGGCGAATATGATTACGCATAAGCAATTCGGCCATTTCACCATCCCCGTCTGCGATGGCAGAAACCACATAACTATGTTCATCTAATGCTGGAAAAGCACGTTGACTAACACGCCCAAATTGATAACGATACATACGCATAAGGTGATATAGATCGTTACACAGCAAACTGATTAGGCGTTCATTATGACTGCTTTGCACAATATGATAGTGAAAATCCAGATCACCGGAGCGTTGAAAATAACTGGCGCCATCTGCCTGATTGACCTCATCAGTATGACGTTTTAATAGCTGTTGTAATTGTGTGATTTCTTCCGCTGTAATATTTTGCGCAGCCAGACGGGCAGCCATCCCTTCGAGTGCTTCCCTAACATGATAGATTTCCAGTAACTTTTCCTTGCTCAGAGAAACAACACGGGCACCGATATTAGCTTTACGGGTGACCAGGCTGCATGCCTCAAGACGACCAATTGCCTCACGTAAAGACGCACGACTCACTTTAAGACGTTTAGCCAGCTCAGGTTCACTGATTTTGCTGCCGGGTGCTATCTCCCCTTCGACAATTGCAGTACACAGCGTGTCAAAAACTCGATCAGCAATGTTTTTTTTCATATTAGTCATAATTATTAATGTGTCGACAATATATGTTGATTTAATAAAATATACATCAGTGTTCCCCTTTAAATCAACAGTGTTTTAAAAAGGTGCTTGTAGATGCGTCATTCCAACTTGATTAAGGCATAACTCAAGTT
>JAHXIM010000346.1 GCA_025655635.1 gamma proteobacterium symbiont of Lucinoma myriamae
ATCTCTTACTCCTGTTTATTGACTTTAGTTTAACTCTTTAGGAATATGAATTCTGATTTTGTTGTCTTAATTTTTTGGGGTATTATACAATGACGGTTAGTGGTGTGCGTAATTCATGAGAGACATTAGCAATAAAATCAGTTCTCGTTTTATCAATCCAGTAAAGTCGGCTAGTGTCTCTGGCCAAAAGCAATCTGGAACCTTTGACATAAGGTTTTATTCTAATAGAATAAATTTTATTTTTATCTATGGGAGAATGTAATTCGATTTGATCTTCTTCATGGCTATCAGCTAACAAATCTTCTAATGCCGAATCTGATAATATTTTAGTTATTTTCTTACCAATGGATTTTTTCTTTTTTAAACCTAAAAATAACTGAGCATTTTTGTTAAACCAGTCGATTTCATTATCCTGATTTAAAATCACTACGGAATCAGGAATCACATTAAAAAATGTTCGATAATTATCTAAAAACTTAATTAATTTTTTCTGTCTGTTTCGACTGGTTTGCTGTAGTTGGATAAGTTGATTACAGATTTCTCTCCAGACAAGACACCAACAGTGATTAAGAGGCGAGTACATTTTTTTGATCTAAACCACTCAATTAATTGAAACAGGTGATAGAAATGCCAAAAGAGATATAACAATAAACCTAATGAAAAAATTTGCCAGCTATTTCCAGTTGATTCACTAAGATGAAACGATAAAACCAGCAATAGTGCAACTACCAGGATTTCTATGATTAAAGCAAAAATGAGTTTATTGAAATTCATAAGTTTTTATGTGAATCTGGCTATCGGCAATTAGAGCCAAAAAATCATTCTTGTGTAGAAAAACGGTAGCCGCTGCCTCTGATTGTTTGTATCAAATGCTCTTGTTTATGTTTAGCCAGTGCTTTTCTTAAACGACGAATATGTACGTCAACGGTTCGTTCTTCAACATAAACATCTCCTCCCCAAATGCGGTCTAATAATTGTGAGCGTGAATAAACACGATCGGGGTGGCGCATAAAATAAGATAATAATTTATACTCAAGAGGTCCAAGTTTAACTTTCTTCCCAAAACATGAAACTCGTTTATTTTCTTCATTGAGCTCTAAATCAGCCATACTGATGATTTCAACTTTATCACCACCGGTACGCCTAAGTACAGCATTAATTCGGGCAATGAGTTCCTTAGTTGAAAAAGGTTTAACGACATAGTCATCCATGCCGGCATTAAGCCCCTTTATTTTGTCTTTTTCTTCTGATTTTGTAGTTAACATTATGATGGGTATTTTTGCTGTTTCACTATTTACGTCAAAGGTATTTTTTGAGCGTAATTCTTTGGCAAATTCAACACCATTCATACCTGGCAGCATCCAATCCAGGAGGATTAAATCAGGCGTCTGCTTTACTATTTTCTCACGGGCCTGATTGACATCTTATGCTTCATCAAGAATAAAATTACTATTAAAAAATGAAAAACGAACCATCTCACGTATGGCTTTTTCATCTTCTATTATTAAAATGTTTTTGTTATTCATATCATTTAATTTTAAATTCTATCAATTCGAATGGGTTCATTGATTAGTTCATAGCATTTAGCATCAGTATAATGTGCTTTTGATGTAATATTCAATGCCCTATGTGCAAGTATAGTGTTATTTTTGACCGATTTTAAACACAAAATGTTACAGCTTTATGACAAGTATGGGTGAGTATTGCTAATCGGATTTATTCAATGTATCGTTGAAGTCTTTAAATAGACACTATGTAAGCTCAGAGGTTTCTTTTGTTATACGCTCAGCATCTAGCAAAAAATATTATTACTCCTAATGCCCGTCTGGATATTTTAAGAGATGTTAATTTTCATCTTAGAGCTGGTGAAACGATGGCGATTACAGGGGCATCCGGTTCTGGTAAATCAACACTTCTGTCTTTACTGGCCGGGCTGGATACACCCAGTTCGGGGCAGGTTAAAATTGCCGGTTACTCGCTGAGTGAACTGGATGAAGAGGCCAGAGCACTGCTTCGACAAAATAAAATTGGTTTTGTTTTTCAATCCTTTCATCTTATCCCGGCTTTAAATGCACTGGACAATGTTATGTTGCCTTTGGAGTTAAAAGGGCAAAAAAATGCACAGGAACAGGCATTAGACTTATTAGCGCGAGTAGGGCTGTCACAACGTAGTGATCATAAGCCGGTAGAGTTATCCGGAGGTGAACAGCAGCGGGTGGCTATAGCCAGAGCATTTGCCGGTCATCCGGAAATATTATTTGCTGATGAACCTACGGGTAACCTGGATCAATTAAGTGGTGAAACTATCATAAAACTATTGTTTGAACTCAATCAGGAACAGGGAACAACATTAGTTTTAGTGACGCATGATCAACTATTGGCTCAAGCCTGTCAGCGACATTTTTACCTTGATCAAGGTGTCTTAAATGAACTTTCTGCTGATGATTTAACCAATAGTTTAGGCTGCTGATTTATGTGGCGTATTTTTAGGCTGGCTATTAAGTTTTTTAAACGTGAGTTATACAATGGTGAGCTCAGTTTATTCATGCTGTCTTTGGTGATAGCGACCGGCAGTTTAAGTTGTATCGGGTTTTTAATTGAGCGTATTGACGGCTCAATGAATCATCATGCTAATCAGCTTAATGGTGCCCAGCTGGTGTTGAAATCCTCCTCAGAAGTACCTGCTTTATGGCTGGAAAAAGCTCAGCAGCTAAAGCTTAAGCAAGCAAAAATGCTGGTGTTTCCCAGTATGCTGGTGGTGAATGATGAATTTAAACTGGCGCAAATTAAAGCGGTATCAGCTAACTTTCCCCTGCAGGGTGAGCTGCAGGTTAAAAAGCAAGACTCAGTACAAATCACAAAAGCACCGCCCGAAGGTGAAATCTGGCTGGATAAACGACTGGTATTATTTTTTAAGTTGTCATTTAATCAGCAGTCAGCATCCACAAAGAAACAATGGGTTGAATTAGGTGATGCCCAGTTTAAAGCCGGGGGACTGTTAGAGCGTGTGCCCGGTCAGTCAAACTCCTTGTTTACTATAGCCCCCACTGCGCTGATTAATTTAGCTGATCTGGACAAGACAGCGACCATTCAGCCGGGCAGTCGAGTGGACTATATTTATTTCTTTTCCGACAATACTTCAGGTGATCGGCAAACGCTGGCAGATTACCAGCAATGGCTAAAAGCAAAACTGCAGACTGGTCAGTCGCTGCGCACAGGAGTGGAAGACTTTAAAGCGGTTAATGCCAGTTTAAAAAAAGCGGCAGACTATCTCTCTCTGGCTGGCGTGTTAACACTATTATTATCAGCCATTGCTATCGCTATCAGCAGTCATCGTTATGGTCAAAAACAATATAAAAATAATGCGATTATGCTATGCCTTGGCTTTAGTGAAAAAAACATACTATTTATTGAAACGGCAAAATTAATGACCTTAGGTCTGATAGGGAGTTTTGCTGGTATTGTATTGGGTTATCTGGTGTATCTTGTTTTATTGCATGTTTTGGGTGATGCGTTGACCAGGACTGAAAGTCACTTTTTTCTGATGCCTGTCCTGGTCAGTATGATAAGCGGGGTATTTTTATTATTAACTATTTCGATGGCAAATCTGGTGAGAATTAAAAAATTATCACCAATGGGATTGATTAGGAATGAGCTGCTGTCCAATACCAGTATTTCTGAGGTGGTAAATAATAAACTGTTTTATTTAATAAGTGCTGCCGGTCTGATTGTTATCTCAATCTGGTATAGCGGCAATACTCAGTTAACGCTTACTTTTTATACCGTCTTATTATTAAGTGCGGTGTTCTTTTATTTTTTTGCAAAGCTTTTGTTAGTGCAGATTATTTACTATGGAAGACGTTTTCAACTGATCAATCGTTTGTCATTATTAAATCTGGAGCGTCATAAACAGGCGGTGCTGCTGCAGGTAACCAGCTTCAGTCTCATTTTTTCACTCATTATCCTTATTTTTCTGGTGCGTACTGAATTGCTTGATAATTGGCAGAAGCAATTCCCGGAGGGCACTCCGAATCATTTTGTGATCAATGTGCAAACCTATGAGCGTGTATCATTTGAATCTTATCTGGAACAACATAGCATAAAGACTCAGGGCTTATATCCTATGATCAGAGGGCGATTAACTCATATTAATCACTTAGCTGTTAATCAGGCCGTACCTAAAGAAGCCAGGTCACATAATGCTCTTCATCGGGCACTTAATTTAAGTGTTAGTGATTCATTAGCGGCAGGCAAAAAGTCACCAGTTCAGTTGCCGGAGAATACACCAATATCGATCGAAAAAAGTCTGGCTAAAGCGCTGAATATTAGTTTAGAAGATAGTCTGACATTTAGAGTCGGCTCGCAATCGATTGAAGGTCGTGTTACGCAAATCAGGCAGGTAAAATGGGATTCATTTCAGCCGAATTTTTATATTATTTTTTCACCGGGTATTATTGAAAAATATCCAATGACCTGGATTGCCAGTTTTTATCTTGGGCAGGATGATAAACATCAATTAAATCAACTCATGGCACAATTTCCAGGCATTACCATTATTGAGGTAGACGAAGTATTAAAGGAAATTCAGTTTATTATTAATAAAGTTTCAGCAGCCATTGAAGTAATTTTTATTTTTATCGTGATTGCCGGAGCCTTAATTTTGAGTGCTTCTTTATCATCAACCATGGCTTCCAGAATGTATGAAAATGCAATAATCCGTACATTAGGTGCCAGTACAAAACAATTAAGACGCTGCCTTCTGGTCGAGTTTGTTGTTGTGGCTCTGCTCAGTGCATTAATTGCTGTTTTGTTAGCAGAGTTTTCTACCTATATACTGTATCAGCAGGTATTTCAAATGGCCTATAGCCTTCACCCCATTGTATGGGGTGCTATGGTCTGTGTTTCGCTGATTATTATCTGTGGTCTGGGAATGCTGCTGGTCAATAAAATATTTACACAGTCTGCTCACCAATCGCTTATACAGCAGATGGAATAAGTCTTTATTTTCATATCCCTTATGCTCCCCCTCTTTGTAGCAGGTTTAGAGAATTTTCTGCCATGCAGGATGTTGTTTAATTTGTGACATAGCCTGTTGTAATAGTGTTTTCCCCGGCTCTTTTAATGGCCATGTTGATCCTAAAAAACGCAGTAGCCCATGCAACGACATAATATCCAGCACCAAACTTCTCATAATTGAACTGTTTTTCTCTAGGCTGGA
>JAHXIM010000530.1 GCA_025655635.1 gamma proteobacterium symbiont of Lucinoma myriamae
CAATTTATGCCATGGAATTTAACTGAAAAAATTCAGCCCTTAAATAAAGTGGCATGATCCGTCAACGTGGGAAGTTTTGACGTATACGAAATACAAATTATAAGTCATCCCAAATTGAATCAAAATCTGTGTCGCTATCAAGTGAAAGAGTATCTTCGCTTGTTTTTTTAGCAGTCGTTTTTATTGTGCTTTTATAAAAATCTTCAGCCAAAGTGTATTTGAATCGAGTAAAATGTGGACTGGCTTCCAATGTATCCAGGAGAACAACTTTAGATTTAACACTGGTAATATTAGCATTGATTAGTTGATACTCATCTAACATGACTTGATTTCTTGATTCATAGCCTAATGCGGTAGTGACTAATGTTTTGGGTTGTTTCAAAATAGGGATCGCAGGTAATAAAATGGCACGAGATTTCATGCCTTCCTGCATGTTAGCAAATTTTGCAATGCTGGCAGCAAGGGCATTTGGAGCGATAATTTGAACGCCAATTTGAACCTTATTGCCAGGTAAACATTTTAACCAACGAATACTACCAACAAACCAGTAGCCTTCCAGTATGTTGTGTATCATGACTAATTGCTATAATTTCACCGACTTTTACATTGATAGAACCACTATGATCCCATAAAAGGCAATATCCGCCAATACTTTCATTAACCATTTCCCATTCTTGAGAATTGCTTGAGTCGTGCTGTTGTTGCGAAAATTCCAGCTCCTCATTATCACCATTATCACTATTTAAGGAAGCATTTTGGAAGACTTCTCCCCAAATATCACTTACTTTCACCGTTGATTCGATAGTGCGTGAATTGAAAGATGGATGATCATCCAGTTCAAGAGATTTTGTTGTTTCTAGTGGGGATGATTGTTTCCACTCTGGTTCATTATAGCCATTTAATACAAAGTGAACATTACTCAGACCAATAGCTACTTTTAATTTTGATTTTGCCGGGCGTCGACTTTGCTGCCGGGTGGGGGCTATTCCCCAGGAAAGTGATAAATATTTTAACAATTCACTATTAATTTCTGTGGTTTGAATTTCCGGGCCGTCAAAATGCTCAAGAAGGTGGGCATAATCCAGTTTTGATGTGTTTAATGACCAAAGAGCAGTTTTATCTGTTACATCCTGAAATGTGATAAATGCCGGGTGATAATCACTTGATAAATCAATTACTAAGGCATCTTTGTCATCACTGTTTGTATGCCGGTGTATGTCCGCTAAAGAAGACCATTCTTCCAGTTGATTGAAAATAGAATAGATATGATGCTGTGCCATACGATAGGGATCGGCAATAGATACTAGTAAAATTTGTAAATAGAGCGTTTTAACGGAAGTTTCTTTGGTAAACATCAATGAAAGGTCAGGGACTTTTTTGTCCAGTAATTTTTCTTTGTCAGCAAATAAAAACAATTGATGCAGTTCTGACCATAGTGCTTTTTTCGGTGAACTGTAGAACTGATAATAGGCAATTAGCAATAGACTATGATGGCGGATGATTCTTGTAAGAATCAGGGCCATAGACTTGCGCTTACCAGGACATAGAAAAAATATCCGGCAATTCATTAAATCTCTCAATACACATTTATAACCAATACTAATTTGCTGGTGTAATTTTTGTATTAAAGTGGCGATACGCTTGTGTTTTTCAGTGAGAGGGAGAGCTTTCTATTTAAGTTCAGCTTTTTTAAGTTTGAAGCTAATTCGGTAATAGGTTGATGGATTTTTTCTAGAAAATAAAGCCGCTTTTTGTAAGATGCTTTTTGGCTATTAGTACTTTTTAATGCGTTATATATGGTTTTGGTTGCGACACGGATATTAGCCATAGGCAAACTGTCAAACCATGTATCAACTGCACTCATCTGGAGGTTAAATGCTGATTTTTCAGGTTTTGTTTGTTCTGGCAGATTTTTAAATAAAGTGTGCTCAGTCGCTTGCAAAACATTTCCCCATGATAAAAAAGTCTATGAAACAGTGAGTTAGCGATCCCTGCTTTGTGTTTTTGCATTAATATTTATAGTTATTATGCAATGGATAGTACTATTAATTACTAGCTTAACTGCAGGTTAAATCTGCCACTAATAATACAGTCTTGAATTATATCACTTTTAGTTACTTTTGAAAGTTGAAATTAGCTTAATAAATGAATTAAATCAATTGGATAAATAATTATCTTTAGGGACTTATGTTAGGTTAGCTCTTTTATTTACTATTAGGATCTTGGCATTCAATTGAATTGATATAATGTGACTATTAAAATAGTACGGGGGTTTTACTTTTTTCTCCTGGAATTTCTCTGACGAGAAGAGGTAACATATAGCCGGATAGTCTGGATCTCAGTTGCTGATAAATGATTTTGGCATCAAAATCGCTTACTTCAAAATGAGCACTACCCTGTATCTTATCAAGCATATGGAGGTAATAAGGGATGATATTATTATCGATTAGTGTTTCACTCAATGCAGTTAAAGTATCAACATTATCATTAATACCTTTTAATAATACCGATTGGTTTAGTAGAGTAATCTGTTGTTGATGAAGCTTTAAAAGGCTTTTTTGATTGTCTAAACCGATTTCCTGAGCATGATTAATGTGTAATACCATAATAATTCGCAGCTGGCTGGCGGCCAATATGTTAAGCAGTTTATCACTGATCCGTTCAGGTTCAACCACAGGAAAGCGGGTGTGGATTCTAAGTCGCTTTAAGTGGGGGATTGTTTGCAGCATGGTGATGAGTTCTTCAAATCGGCTATCTGATAGAGAAAGTGGATCACCGCCGCTGAGGATGACTTCACTGATAGATAAATCATCTTTAATTAACTTAATGTTTTGCTCAGTTTGTCTCCATAAGTGACCTTTGTCTTCATAGGGGTAATGTCGACGAAAGCAATAACGACAATTGATTGCACAAGCTGGTGTGACAAGAAGCAATGCTCTGCCATGATATTTTTGTAATAAACCGGGCTGAGAGACGCTATCTGCTTCATGTAAAGGATCCTTTATATAACCTGGAACTAACTTAACTTCCTGATGAACTGGAAATATTTGTCGCAACAAAGGATCATCGGGAGCGCCGGGTTGAATTTTATCCACATAAGCAACAGGTACTTTAAAATGAAAATCTTTTACGGCCTCGGCTGAAAATGACATCTGCTCAGATGTTAAATGCAATTTTTCCAATAGTTCTAAAGGGTTGGTAAAATAAGTTCTTGTCTGGTTTCCAGTCTTGTTTCGAGGTATCATAGCGGATTATTTTTATCGTATATTGAGTAGAAGCGTCTCTATTGTAACGATTTCTTCTTTAGAAAAAAGAAAAGCTTTAAAAAAATATATTGTGAAAGATTTATACAGATTATTAAAAGAGATAAGCTATGGCAAACTACAACACTAATGAATTTCGTTCAGGTCTCAAGCTCATGATCGATGGCGATCCCTGTTCAATTGTTGAAAATGAAGTGGTAAAACCGGGCAAAGGTCAGGCATTTAATCGTATCAAAATACGTAATTTAAAGACCGGGCGTGTTGTTGAAAGAACTTATAAGTCAGGTGAATCAGTAGAAGCTGCTGATGTGATGGATACCGATTTACAGTATTTATATAACGATGGTGAGCAATGGCATTTTATGCATCCGGAAACATTTGAGCAAATGGCTGCAGATAAAACGGCAGTGGGTGATGCTAACTTGTGGTTAAAAGAGCAGGATATGTGTACCGTAACTTTATGGAATGGTAATCCGCTTGCTGTGACGCCGCCCAATTTTGTGGTGTTAACAGTGGCTGATACCGATCCCAGTCTTAAAGGTGATACCTCTGGCGGCGGTGGTAAGCCGGCCACTCTGGAAACCGGTGCTGTAGTGCAGGTGCCTTTATTTATTGCCATTGGTGAAGAATTAAAAATCGATACACGTACTGGAAAATACGTTTCTCGTGCTAAGGACTAATGCTTAACTCGTTCACGCTTAAATTATGAATCAGTGGCAACCGTCAGCCTCTTTTGAGTTAATCAGACTCAGGGCTGACACGCTAAGGACAATTCGTTCTTTTTTCCACCAGAATAATGTGCTGGAAGTCGATACGCCCAGCTTATCGTCTGCTACCGTTCCTGATCCCTTTATTGAAAGTTTTCAAACTCGATATGTGCCTCTGACGCAAACCATGCAGACGGATGATTTTTATCTGCACACCTCTCCTGAATTCCCCATGAAACGTTTACTGGCTGCTGGCAGCGGCTCAATTTTTCAAATCAGCAAAGTATTTCGTCAGGGAGAGTCCGGAAAAAAACATAATCCTGAATTTACGCTGCTTGAATGGTATCGGGATGGCTGGGATCACCAGCAATTGATGACTGAAGTGAATCAGCTGTTCACTTTATTATTATCCCCTCATCTTGACCTGGCAGAAACACGTTTTGTGACTTATGAAGATGCTTTTCAGGAAATGCTGGGCATTAATCCCCACACAGCCGATAAAAAAGAGTTACTGGCTTGCACTGAAAAAGCGGGCTTAGCCAATGTGCTTGATGAAGATGAAGAGCGAGACCGCTTTTTAGAACTTTTATTTAGTCATATCATTGAGCCTGCCTTAGGAAAGAGCAATAAAGGAGACTCAGGCAGCAAGCCCTGTATCTGTTTTCTCTATCACTATCCGGCAAGTCAGGCCTCACTGGCAAAAACAAATAATCACAATGGTCAATTAGTGGCAGAACGTTTTGAAGTTTTTATTGACGGCATGGAATTAGGCAACGGTTTCCATGAGCTAAATGATGCAAATGAACAAAGGCAACGTTTTGAAAATGATAATCAAGCAAGAAAATTATTGGGACTGAAAGAAATCCCAATGGATGAACACTTTCTTGAAGCTGTGGCCGAGTTACCCGATTGTGCCGGGGTGGCCATTGGTATAGAGCGCCTGCTGATGGTTATGAGTGAATCACGACATATCAATGATGTCATTACATTTCCTTTTGACAGAGCATAGAAATGATAAAAAGTCAGTATGATATGGTTTTTTATCCACAAGAATCAGAGCTGAATCATGTCTTATCAAAAAATGGTGAAGTACCGGAAATCTTGAATTTTATAAGCCAATTACAAACCGAAGGATTTATTGGTGAGTACTTTCCCACTAGTTAGTCGACCCTGAAAAAAGATAATCATCATGAATTGATAGATTATCGTACAACATTAATTGTAATTTAATTGTTCCTGATCAAAT
>JAHXIM010000154.1 GCA_025655635.1 gamma proteobacterium symbiont of Lucinoma myriamae
AATTTGATCAGGAACAATAAAATTACAATTAATGTTGTACGATAATCTATCGATTCATGATGATTATCTTTTTTCAGGATCCACTAATTAATCATAACCTCCTATTATATAATAAATAATTCAACATTTACTTGAAATATACAATTGTGCAGGCTATTCTACCAGTAAGATCGTTTATTAAAAATAAGTTTAAAATAAAAAGGGAATCGAAATGTCGCTAAAAAAACTATTAACTATGTCTGCTATTGGTTTAGCTATGAGTATCGTATCAGCTTCAGCCACAGCTGAAGGTGATGGTTTCGTTGAAGACTATGTCACCAATCCTTATGGTGAAGTATGGAAAAACAGTTTTGGTGAATGCTGGCGTGACCGCTTTGCTGCAACTGATAAAAAACTTGAAGAATGCGGCTATGAAAAGCCAATGGGTGTTTCTGAAGTTATCGTTACTGATGGTGTAAAAGAAGTAGTTATTACTGACACTCCTCCTGCATGTCCTGATGTCATTGTTCTGAAAAACCTGCATTTTGATTTTGACAGCACTGTTGTTAGTGATGCAGATAAAGGAAAGCTAGAAGCTGCCAGAGATTTTATTCGTGCTGAAGTACCAGAAGGTTGTCATAAACCAGAAACTGTATCAGTCACTGGTCATACAGACAGCACTGGTCCTGAAGTATATAATAGTGGCCTGTCTCTAAGACGTGCTGAAGCAGTCATTACCTATCTTCGTTCTATTGGCACCAAAATAAGTCTGGTTCCAGCAGGTAAAGGCGAAAGTGAGCCTGTTGCTGATAACTCGACTAAAGAAGGTCGTTCTGAGAACCGTCGCGTAGTTATTGATATTGATACAAGCAACTAAGTCATTAGTTTTTAGCTTAAAAATTAAAAAGCTGTAGCAGAGTCTTCTGCTACAGCTTTTTTTTGTCTCTATTTAAGTTTAATTCACATGATAACTATTACTGTTTCTGAAAAAGATCTCACCGAGCAGGCAAAAAAATTGCACAGCAATGGGGCTTTGTTTTTTCACCATCACCTCATAATCAGTTTTTACTGCAACTCACCCCCCAACACTTGCAGCTAATTCAATCTGATAAACATTCACCCGGCCCAATATATATTGACTTTACTTCTGGTCAGGTTGCCCATAGACGACTGTTTGGCGGTGGTAAGGGACAAACTTTAGCCAAGCCGTGGGGTTAAATAAAACATCTTCTCTCATCATTCTTGATGCCACAGCCGGTATGGGTAAAGATGCCTTCGTTTTTGCCAGCCTCGGAGCAACAGTCATACTGATGGAACGCTCACCCATTTCAGCAGCTTTATTAAGCGATGCTTTACAAAGAGCCTCATTAAATGAAGATATTTCAGAAATTATTAATCGTATGAGCTTTATCTATGGTGATGCCAGATTATTGGGTACAGATAGAGGTATAGAACTCAATGAACAACCAGATGTTATTTACCTGGATCCGATGTTTCCTCATAGAAAAAAATCGGCTTTGGTAAAAAAAGAAATGTTAGCTTTTCAAAGCCTCATTGGTGACGATAATGACAGTGATGAACTACTCAATGTTTGCCGACAAGCGGCAAAAAAAAGAGTTGTCGTCAAGCGACCAATCAAAGCACCCTATCTGGACAATCAAAAACCATCACTATCAATGAATATGAAAAAACACCGCTTTGATATTTATTTTGTGTAGAGATTAATTCACCCTTCAATCATTTCATAATCATGAGTAATTTCTACTGTTTGTGCTAACATAATAGAAGCAGAGCAATATTTCGTTGCTGATAATTCTACTGCTCTTTGTACCATTTTCTCTTTCAAATTTTTACCTGTCACCAAAAAATGAATATGAATTTTAGTAAACACTTTAGGATCAGTTTCTGCTCGCTCTGCACTTAGCTCTGCGACACAATCGGTAACATCTTGACGAGAACGTTTTAAAATCAGCATCACATCAAAAGAAGTACATCCTCCTAAGCCCATCAACATCATTTCCATAGGCCTGATACCCATGTTTTTCCCACCCAGCTCAGGGGGGCCGTCCATGACCACA
Organism: gamma proteobacterium symbiont of Lucinoma myriamae; assembly: GCA_025655635.1. GTDB lineage: Bacteria > Pseudomonadota > Gammaproteobacteria > GRL18 > GRL18 > GRL18. Next base: position 2,058 of record JAHXIM010000154.1, read on the forward strand.
GCATGACCACTGCCAGACTGCCCCATAAACAACATGTCTTCAACCCATTTTATTTTTGCTTTCATTTTATTAGCCTTAATTACCCTGATTGATCTCTTATTAACTCGGTATTATTTCACGACACCCAGATAAATATCTAGTTTATAATCGACTAAATGTGAATTGATTTAAAGAATTCACATTAAAATTTTCACACATATGTAATTTCATGCTATTCTTAAGGTTTAAGATGTCGCTAATACTCGGGGTTCTCAATTTTACTTTGCGAGCTGTAACTCCAGTAAAAAGTTGCTCATAAAAGTCCGTTTTAATACATCCGAACGATTACACAATATTAAGCAGGTTAGTATGTCAATTATAAACTTAAAAGAAGAAAACCCCGCTATTACCGAGTTTTTAAGCCATTGCCATAAACGCAGATATCCTGCTAAGAAAACAATCATCCATGCGGGTGCTGAATCAGATACCTTATACTACATTGTAAAAGGGTCAGTCTCCGTTTTATTAGAAGATAAGGATGATCATGAAATTGTCCTTGACTACCTAAATGATGGTGATTTTTTTGGTGAGATGGGTTTATTTGCTGTTTCATCCAACCGCAGTGCCTGGGTAAAAGCCCGAAATGATAGCGAAATTGCAGAAATAAGCTATGCCAAGTTCAATAGCCTGCGACAGACTCTTCCAGATGTCTTATTTGAAATAACCACTCAAATAGTTAATCGATTACGAAAAACAAGTCAAAAAGTAGGTGACCTTGCCTTTTTAGATGTTACTGGACGTATCGCCGGTACGCTTTTAGAACTTGCAAAGCAGCCTGATGCGATGACCCATCCAGATGGAATGCAAATCAAAATTACTCGCCAGGAGCTAGGGAAAATTGTCGGCTGTTCGCGTGAAATGGCGGGCAGGGTATTAAAAATCCTCGAAGAGCAGAACTTAATTTATGTCAAAGGAAAAACAATTGTTATTTTCGGCACACGCTAAAGATTTTATTGGTTTATGATTTTACCTAATGACAATAACAGTAAATATTAATATTATAAGGTAAAATTTAATGAGTTTAACAATTGATTATTATTCTGATGTTCTTTGTATCTGGTGCTATTCTACAAAGATAAAAATTGATGAAATGAAACATCAATTTGGTGAACAAATTTCGATTAATTATCAGTATACACCATTATTTGTCGATATGCATGCCATGTTGGAAAAAAACTGGGCTGACAAAGGCGGCTTGCAGGGATACAATAAAATGATGCATAAGCTCAATGCTATGTTCCCTTACGTTGAAATTCACCCGGAAATCGGTTTAACAAACCTGCCCCGCTCGTCTGCATCCTGTCATCAGTTTTTAAAAGCTATTGATATCATGGAAAAACGTAACGAAATACAATCTACCGATCCCAAAAATACTTTACTGGAACAGGCTGACTGGCTTATACGTCTGGCATATTTTCGTGATGCTCTGGATGTATCAAAAAATAGTACCTTAATGTCAATTGCCGAACAACTAAATATACCACTCCCTCCACTGGAAGCATTACTCACTAATGGTGAAGCAATGGCTGCTTTAGCTTCTTGTACCACAGACGATAAACAAAAATTGATTGAGGGTTGCCCTTCATACATTTTAAATGAAGGCAGGCAAAAGCTATATGGCAATATTGGCTATCAAGTTATTGAAGCTAATATTAGAGCATTACTGGAAAAACCTGAAAACAAACCAGTTTGGTATTAAATTATGGACTTTTCTATTACGCTCTTCCTACATCCGGGGTATAGATGAAAAAAATCGTAATTGCTTTGTTCATTCTGAGTATTGCAACATTTGCTATCATTAAAACGATCCTATGGTATTTTAGCCAGGAGCTTGTTGAACACCAGGTTATCCAGGCAAAACCTTTTGCTCAAATTTCCTATAAAGAAATCAAGACTTCTTTTACAGGCAGCATAACGGTAACAGGAGTCAAAGTTTTCATCCCTTTAATTGATGAAAAAATTAATATTGAATCAATAAAATTAATCGCACCAGATTTAAAAACATTATTAACACTAGATTACCAGTTTCAAAATAACAAATTGCCAAGTGCATTAACTTTTATAGTTTCTGGTGCTTCATTGAATTTAGATAGCAATCTCATCAAGATGCTGGATAACCCGGATATTGAGCCTACACCAATTGAAGCACTGTCTACCCTGGCTTGTGGCGACACATATCGAATTGGCAGCAAAGCCTTATCCAAAATGGGTTATGACACCTTAACCAATGATATTATAATAAATTATAATTATTCTTCCCGTAATAATACCCTTAATTATGACATCAGAAATAATATCCGGGATATGACCCGGGTTAATCTTTCGGGTGCACTCCATGATGTCACCAATCTCAATTCATTAAAAACAAAAAAGGCCCGATTTGGTAAAGTGACACTTGAAATAATTGATGATTCTTATATTTCACAAAAAAATAAATTCTGTGCAAATCAAGGCAAACGAACAGTTAGCGAATACATTGATGAGCATAACCTTCAGGTAAAAGAATATTTATTATCTTATGGAATAAGGCCTGAAGACGGCCTGCTTAACGCCTACAGAACACTTCTTGAGACTTCCGGCTCTATCATTATTAAAGCTGATTTAATCAAATTAACAGGCACTGAAGAGTTAATGTATTTTGAACCCAATGATATTATTCAATTTATTCAGATGAAACTATTCGTAAATGGTGAACGTATTAATGAAATTTCTATTGATATTGATAAAGACAAACTCATCGAGACGGCAACCAATGAGGAAGTTGAAATAGAAACACCTGATGAAATCAAGAAAAAACGAGCAATTATTATCAAGAAATACCGGCTAGTTTCTGCTGCCAATTTACAAAATTTTAATGGTTTCAGAGTAAAAATTGAAACCAAAGCCGGCAAGCATTTTAGCGGCACGATAAATACGACTAATCCTAGAATATATGAAGTTATCTCTCGTATGCGTTCAGGTAATATTAGTTATTTCGTACCGGTGAATACAATTAGAAAAGCTGAGGTCTTTAATTAGTCAGCCCTGAAAAACATATTATCTATTTGAAATGTAAGGAATTATCCCTATTTTTGAGTGACCAGTTCGACCAGAAATGTTATAATAA
>JAHXIM010000490.1 GCA_025655635.1 gamma proteobacterium symbiont of Lucinoma myriamae
CTGCTCCAGCCTAGAGAAAAACGGTTCAATTATGAGAAGTTTGGTGCTGGATATTATGTCGTTGCATGGGCTACTGCGTTTTTTAGGTTAATGGCATCATTTAAAGCTTCGTCCCAACCTTCATGGCCTTCTGTGTCTAAAGTACCGCTAAAACCCTTTAGAGCTTCATAAGCTGCATTAATAGTTTTCATCATTTCCAATCCCGCAGGATTGCGATCAGGATGATACTTAAAACACATCTTGCGATATGCCTTTGTAACGTCTTCAGCAGTCATTGAACCAGTGATATTTAAAATCTTTGCTGCGTCTTCTTTTCTCATTTTTAAACCCTTTTGTTATTTGCCTTAACTGAAATACATTATACTCAAATTTGAGTATAATGTAAGAGTTTAAAAAAATATTCATCTTAATTTTTTATTTTAATCTTTCTTTTTAGAATCCATGTGTATTTCTATAATATACCCTACTGAAGCAGCTAATGAGGGTGACATACCATGACCAGGTATAGTATGTGATCCTAAAGGACTATGAATACCTTTTAACTTATCAATAATGGTTTGAACGTCCATACCAATAATTTGCATTTGCCCACTCACAAATATTGTAATTGTGCTCAAGTGTTCATGAACTGAAGCATCCGAACCATTTAGAAAAATTTCAAACGGTTCCCCAGATTCAGGATCATCATTAACTGTAATATAGGTACTTTTTGGATTTTCTCCTGCCTTACAAGGTATTTTGATTTTGTAAGTTGACCCGTCTAGTTTGAAAGGTCTTTTTTTCATTTCCAGTGCCATTATATTTTTTCCTTTTTTATTATTTACTCCCTGTATAGCCAGATTAAAACCAACAGAGAGAAATAATTAAAAATTCATTTAGATAAATGAATCACCCCATTTTTGATATTCTTCAGAGGTATATCTATCTTCCTCAATCAGTTTAAAAACTTGCTGTATAAATAGAGATGGATCAACTTCTGGACGTAATACCTCTCCACTTTCTCTACACAACAAAATTTTATCTTCAAATTTTTTCCAAACTTTCTTTACCGATGACACCAATTCATCAGCTCTAATATTTTTATAAGCTGTCCAGTGAGCTTGAAATGATAAAACATTGCCACTCGAAAGAATAATTTCAATCAAAAGCGTAAAATCCACATTTGGATTAACTAATCGAGTTGGGCTAAGTCTAACAATATCAACCTGATCATCATTAAGAGCTTCAATGATAAAAGGGAAATGATTTGCAAAAGAGGTCGCATCATGAACAATTAAATCTGTTTTTTTAGTTTCTTGAAAATAACGGTCTAATTGTGGAATTAAACGATCTTGTAAAATGGTGGCATAAGTTGATAAATCTCTCATCTGTATACCTGTTTCACTTATACTGTTTATAACTCAATCCATAAAAAAATCCTTTTATAATAAATTAAAAAGTATCCCCCAAGGTAATTACACTTGAGGGCATTTTCCTGATTTTCTCCCTTTTACGTGCCGAGCCGAAGCAGGAAAAGAACACGATGAATTTATCAACCCATGAAAAGCATTATACTCTTATTGGAGCATAATATGTTTATTCCTCTTTATTTTCAATAAAAAAAACTTTATTTACTGTTCGATTAATATAGTTTTCTATATGGCCTTTTTTACGTTCATAGAGATCAGGGCTTGCCTCTGCAATAGCCTGTTTTATCTCGTCACCATTAAAACCAGCATGAGCCATTTTTTTTGCAATAACCCAATCAATTTTTGAAAAATCTAGCGTTCCTTTATAATAGGTTTTTATTTTATTTAATTCCTGGCTGAAGAAATCCGAGGGGTTTTGATTCGGCTTATTTTTTTTACCTTCTGCAATTAATTGTTTTAATTTTTCTCGTTCCTTAATTTGATCAGCTTTAATTGCAATGAGTAATTTTTCTCCTTCCTCTAATAATTCCTGAGCATTAGGCGTTATGATCCCCTTAGCCTCTCTGAGCAGCACATAAGGAAAACGGCCATTACTTTGAATGTGTTCGGGCTTCTGATTAGTAAAACCAGCTAAACGCCCAAAATGCCGCCAATCTGCACTATTAGGATCGGCATTAAAACGATCAGCTAATTTTTTAGCGGTGGCCGTGGCCAGCTCTGGCAATATAGGTTCATGAGAAACCCTGATCCATGCTTGGTAATTCATAGGGCTTGTTTCAACAACCAAAGCAGGCAAAACCCTTTGTTCTTCCATTTCTAATAGAGTAGAAATAGTTAAATCATCCATTAAGATGATCCCTTGTGATCCTGACGGTCTAATATAAATATGGTGACTTTGATAATTTTGATATTTAAAGAACTTAATCGAGTTTTCAATTTCTTTAATTGTCCAATCACGTTTAATAATTGTTTTTCCCGTTTTCTGATCTCTGATCCCAAGCTCAAACGTCTTACATTGAAAAGCTCTAACCTGTGATCGTACTGCCTCAACAGTACGATCTTTTTGTTGATTATTATTATCCATTTATGAATTCTTTGAATTGATTGCTGCCAAGGTTCCCACAAAGAACAAGATTTAATTGCTCGCTCAAGTTTGGGATCAGTTTTCGCTTTATTCATGATTTCTGCGATCAGTTTTTCACTGTCCACCTTTTCAAAAGCTAAATTTAAAGTTGTCCAATCCAGATTATTTTTTAGGCATGTTTCAGCCAATACAACGCTAGAATTAAAAGATTTGACAAGTTGATTATTTTTCATCACAATTACCTCGTTATTTGCAAAAATAACAGCACTCTATTAACCCTTGTTATTTGCCGATACCTAGAAGCTAATAGGGTGCCACCTTCTTTTCATCGGTTGGTTATATAATTGCCAACTGATTGAAAAATGAGTTCTATTTCATGGCTTATTTTTTGATCTAAATCACCCCAATCAATAGATAATAAAACTTTTGATATTTCATTTACAATTTTTTCAACATGCTCCCCACCTGGCCCAACTTTGATATAAACCAAAACGCAAGCAGTCACTAATAAATATTCCATAATCTTTTTTATTAAAAAAATCATTTTTACATTTCCTTGTAAATTATATACATTGACTTTCTTCATGATTATGACGCTCAATTCTTGCAGCATCATAGTGATGATTTCTCCGACAAAAATCATAGAGATTTAAACGGGTCTTTGTATTTCCATCTTCTATAGTGACCGTTTTTTTCCCAATGGATACAATTTCACCCGTATAAATCAAATTATATGACCCATGAACACATTGATCACCTAACTTAAAAGTCAGGTCAAATTCTTCTTGATAGGTCTTTCCATAGATACGAATAGATTGACCAATAATAATATCAGCCTGAAACAGGTTTGAATCATCAGTGCATGTATGAGTTACCCCATTTCTCTTATAAGGCTTAGGCTGAATATTGGAAACAGTTAAAACCTTCTTAGAACGATTTACAGGCTGTTTTTTAACTTTAAAAAACAAGTCATAATAATAATCACCATCAATTAAAATACGGGTCACTTCTTCAGAAATTATTTCTAATCGGTAAGTTCTTTTGGTAGCTGCACGTTCAACAACTTCACGGGTAGTTTCACCTTGTTCAAACCCTTCCATAGTTTCAAGATAGAATTCAATTTTTACTGCTTTATCCAGTAATGGTAGCAGTTCACTAATATCATACTCTGGAATAGGGGCATTCAACGCTTCAAATATTAAATTATTTGCAAACTCTTCCGCTTCTTTTTCCATTTTATACGCTGTGAAATTGATTACAGTACCCATAATTTAAACCCTTTTGTTATTTGCCTTAACTGAAATACATTATACTCGTATTAGAGTATAATGTAAGAGTTTTTTAAACCTTTTTTAATCTTTTTCCAAACACATCAATAAAAAATTTCATTGATTCTTTCATTGTAAATTTCTTAATAGGAAATCGTTGAGGGGTAACATCTAAAGAAGGAGACCATACCACCCAATCAGCCCCTGAATCATTATAAGCTTTTACGGGGATGCTTATGATTATTTTGGTGTGTTCTCTCATTATTTATTTTTTAAATAATGTGCTGCGTCCAGCAGACTTTCAAGACAGTCATTATTTTTATAGTAACAATCAGCACAAAAACAGTATATGAGTTCGTCTTGTGGATATTCATCACCACAACAAGAACATTCCATATTTTTTTCATTTTCAGTATTCATCATTAACCTAGCTGTCTTGATATAACACTCTTTTTAAAGTGCTATATCAAGTTGTTCATTTATTTAAAGTGAGTCTTTTTGATAATAATAGCATTACCGACCAATGGGATCTGACCTTGAAAACCTATTAATTCCATAATGGCATCATTCGCTGGTAGATCCATTAAAAGACCTTCTTCATTGACTAGAACAAAAAAATCATTCATTTCTTTATTCAAATAATTATCAGGATGGACTATTTCAATTATCCCCTCTAAAAATTCATTTAAATCTTTTCTGTCTGGTGTTCCGCTCTGTTCCATCAAGCTCCCTTTAGAATCAACTTTGGTAACATCAGCTTGCTTAAATTCAATCATTTTCTTTCCTTGTTTATTATTTGCCTTAACTAAAATACTATATACCCTTATTTGAGTATATAGTAAGAGTTGTATAAATGATTATTTAATTAATTACTGCACATACCGAGATGCACAAAATCATTAAAATACGCAGTATGAGCATTATCATATAAAACTGGATTTTTTTTATCTGAAGAATAACAAGCTATACCCTGACTTGATTTTATAAATGTATATTCAACACCAGAATCTTTATGAACCAAACAAGCAAGCTCACCATTTTGAACTTGTTCCAAATCATTATAGGTTGTATATGATCCCATTTTTATAACACCACTGGCTTTTAGAAGTTTAAGATATTCTTCTTGTTTTGTTATAAAGTTTATAGTGGCTTCCATCCACCCAATAGCCTTACCAGTTTCACCAAAACCATTAGTAATGATCTTAGCTAACTTAGTAGCTGTTTTTTTATTAAAACGAATAACAGCCCAAGGCAGACCAAAATCAACATCCTTGGTTGTGCGCTTCAATCCATCATTACCAATTTTAAATTTTGGCTCTAATGCAATGTCATTAGCTGAAATCGGGTAGCCACAGGTTTCTCTCCTACAGCCCCCACACCACCCATCATGCGGGTCCGCAATGGGCGGTTCACTAACCGTAATGA
>JAHXIM010000535.1 GCA_025655635.1 gamma proteobacterium symbiont of Lucinoma myriamae
TGTTGAGCCTGATTCACGTCTGAGCTGTCAAGCTGTTGTTGCTGATGAAGATCTGGTGATAGAAATACCCAAATACACCATTAATATGGTTTCTGAAAACCATTAAGTCGAGCCATTGAATTTTTTAGGGAAGAAATATTGTGGGAATTAGATGGACAGATATCCATGAGATTGTTATTGAGTTGGATGAAAAATATCCTGATGTTGATCCTCAGTACGTCAACTTTCCCGATCTGATGTCATGGGTTTTAGCCCTTGATGGATTTGAAGAAACAGAAGAGCACTGTGGTGAAAAAATTCTTGAGGCCATTCAGATGACATGGATTAAAGATAGAGAATAGACTTTTTACAGCCGGCCAGACTCAACCATTTAATGATAATCAAGCCCACTTTCTTAAACTATTGAGATAGTGGGTTTAGTGTTTCTATAGATATAAAATTATGAATTCAAATTCCAAAGTATTAATTTCTGCATCAAGCCCGGTAAAAGTTAATTTGCTAGGTTATGATTTGGCGCATATGAAAGCTTTTTTTACCGAAATTGGTGAAAAACCTTTTCGTGCTGTGCAAGTGCTTAAATGGATTCATCAGTTTGGTGTGGATGATTTTGCACAGATGAGTAATGTCAGCCAGGCATTACGCAATAAACTGACGGAAATTGCTGAGATAAGAGCACCGGAAATTATTTTGGAACAAAAGGCCAGTGACGGCACCATAAAATGGTTAATGCATCTGGATGGCGGCAATAGTATTGAAACGGTGTTTATTCCTGAAGATAATCGGGGGACATTGTGTGTGTCATCACAGGTGGGTTGTGCCTTAGATTGCGGCTTCTGTTCAACAGCTAAACAGGGTTTTAACCGAAATCTAAGCAGTGCTGAAATTATCGCCCAGTTATGGGTTGCTAATCGAACCTTGAATCAATTTGAATCAAGAGATGAAGATGATCTGGCTGTAGAGAAGAAATCTGCACAGCCAAGAGTCCAGGATTCTAAGCGTCGTGTCATCACTAATGTGGTTTTAATGGGCATGGGCGAACCCCTGTTGAATTTTGATAATGTGGTTGAAGCCATTCACTTGATGTTAGAAGATCATGCCTATGGTTTGTCAAAACGTCGAGTTACAATTAGTACAGCCGGTGTAGTGCCGGCATTGAAACGATTACGAGAAGAGTGTGATGTTAGTCTGGCAATTTCATTACATGCACCCAATGATCACATTCGTGATCAAATAGTGCCATTGAATAAAAAGTACCCGATTAAAGAATTATTAGACGCATGTCAATATTATTTCAAAGGGGATACGAAAAAGAAGCAGTTTACCATTGAATATGTTATGTTAGCAGGGATCAATGACAGTGAGAAAAATGCACGTGAATTAGCGACCTTATTGAAAAAGCTACCTTGTAAAATTAATCTGATACCGTTTAATCCATTCCCTGATAGTGCCTTTACCTGTTCAAAGATACAAACAATAAATCGCTTCAAAGATATTTTGTATAAAGCCGGTTATGTTGCTGTGGTAAGAAAAACACGCGGTGAAGATATCGATGCGGCTTGTGGTCAGCTGGCAGGTAAAGTAAAAGATAAAAGCAGGCGCTTAACGTTATAAATTTAGCTTTAAAGAAAAATTGATAAGAAATCAACTGAGTGATCACTCTTTAGAAAGTAAAAAATAAAAAGTAAAAATAGGAAAATCAATTTAATGAAGAAAGTAATAATCGGTTTTTTTTCTGTTTATGTATTAACGGCATGTCAAGGTACAGTAGTCAAGACAGATGACGCTGGCGTAGAAGCAGGTCTAAGCACACAATATTCTGAAGGTAAAGTATCGGGTAAAACGGCAGCTGATATTAATACTCAACTAGGTGCCGGCTATATTAGTAACGGCCGCTATGATCGTGCCTTGATTAAACTGACTAAAGCGATTAAACAAGATTCCAGTCACGCATTGGCTCATAATTATCTGGGAGTTTTGTATAGTCGTCTTGAACGTCCGGGAAAAGCCACTACAGAGTTTAAGCAATCACTAAAACTTGCACCTAATGATTCGACAGTTTTAAACAATTATGCCATTTTTCTGTGTGAGCAGAAACAATTTGATAAAGCACAGACTTTTTTCAAAAAAGTGACTAATAACCCGCTTTATATTAATCGTGCAGGGGCTTACCAAAGTGCAGCATGGTGTGCATTAGAAAATCATAATCTCCAGGTCTCAGAAAAATTATACAAAAAAGCCGTGGAAATGAACCCGTATTTACCACGTTCTCTTCTTGGTTTGGCAAAAATTAATTATAAAAAAGGTAACTATAAGTATGCCTGGAGGTATTTTGAACGTTTTGATGAAAACTCAACGCCTGATGCAGATAGTCTTTGTTAGGAATTAATATTCTTAATAAACTCGATTATCCGGATAAAAATAAATTATCCAGTTATCAATTACAGTTAAAAAGTAAATTCCCTGATACGGATGAAACCAAATGGTTATATCAAGGGAAACAGGATTACTAATTTTGGAACAACAATCAGAACAACAAGAACTTAAAGATATTATTGCCTCCAGAGAGGATGGTTTTGGGTTTCTTTTTAAACAGGCACGTAATGAAAAAAGTCTGAGTATTGATGATGTTGCTCGAAAATTACGTCTTGATAAAAAGATTATAGTAGCACTGGAAAGTGAAGATCACACACAATTACCTGCTTCTGCTTTTGTCTGCGGTTATATTAGAAATTATGCTAAATTTTTAAATATTCAACCAGAACCATTAATAGAATATTATAAAAAAGAGCGTAGTGAGGATAGCCTTGAGCCTAAAATAAAAATTAGAAAAGAAATACGCAATCAAAGTTATTCTATTTTATCGGCTTTAATGATGCCCCTTTTTTCGTTACTCGTCCTGGCAGCATTAATTGCAGGAGGATGGCAGCTTTGGTCCTATCTATCAATAACTTATCTGGTTAACAATGATCAACAACAAGAATCAATATTGTCTGATGCAAGCAATCAAAATTTAAATAATGATGAATCAGACACTTTATTATTACCGAAAATTGATGCGTCCTATGAACTGCCGGCAGGTGAAGAGCTAATTGAAAAAGGCCGCAGTATTGTGGAACAGCAAACGGGAACAGATATTTCTTTGCCAATAGATAATGTTTCACAGCAAGAAAATTCTCAGCACACTGAAAGTGTCCTGCCATCTGAAGAAGCTTTGCCAGTTGAAGGTTCTTTACAAGCTGAAGGCTCTTTACCGGCGGAAGGCTCTACACAAGCAGAAGGCTCTACACAAGCTGAAGGCTCATTAGCAGCACCTGCAGAAGAAGCTGTAGCGACTGCTGCTGATACGCTTGCTGTTAATCACACTCCTGAAATACCAACAGCATCTGCTTTAGCTGATGACTCAGCTTCATCGTCGTTTAAAGCCAATCAATTAGTAATGAAGTTTACCGGCAATTCATGGGTCAGCATAAAAGATGCTGATAATAAAATCCTATCATCCGGCCTTATAAAATCAGGCAAAATACTTCATCTGGATGGCGAACTACCCTATAACGTGTTTTTAGGCGATGCCAGAATGGTGATAATTAGTTTTAATGGTCATGTTTTTGATCATTCAAGCTATATAAATGAAAAAAATATTGCTCGATTTAAGGTAAAATAACGGCCTTTATTAATGCCCCCTGTTTATTGATTAAATAATTTACTCAAAAACTCTTTATTTAAAACTTTTATTTTAAAACTCTTTATTTTAAGAGAAGGGAACAACCTTGGCAGACAAAATCCAATCAATTCGCGGAATGAATGATATTCTTCCTGATGACAGCCCCGCCTGGCAATTTATTGAAGAAAAATTACGTCAACTGATGCAAAGCTATGACTATGATGAAATACGCTTTCCTATTGTTGAAAAAACAGCCTTATTTAAACGCTCTATTGGTGAAGTCACCGATATTGTTGAAAAAGAAATGTATACTTTTGATGATCGAAATGGTGACAGCCTGACACTCAGGCCGGAAGGGACCGCTGCTTGTGTACGGGCAGGGATACAAAATGGTATACTGGTCAATCAGCAGCAAAGATTGTGGTATATGGGCCCCATGTTTCGTCATGAACGCCCACAAAAAGGACGATATAGACAATTTCACCAAATGGGTGTTGAAGTTTATGGTCTGGATGGGCCTGATATTGATGCTGAATTGATTTGCATGACAGCACGTTTATGGAAAACCCTGGGCTTATCAGACTCAGTTACACTGCAAATAAATTCTTTAGGCACGCCGACTTCAAGGGAAGCCTATCGTGGTATTTTAACCGAATATCTGCAAGCGAATAAAAGTTTACTGGATGAAGACAGTTTACGTCGTTTGCAGAGTAATCCGTTACGCATTCTGGATAGTAAAAATCCAGCCATGCAGGAGATGATTGAACAGGCACCGCGTTTAATGGATCATCTTGATGATGAATCAAAGGTGCATTTCACACGTTTATGCGCTTATCTTGATAGCGTTGGTATTGCCTATGAAGTCAATACACGATTAGTTCGCGGTCTGGATTATTATAGTAAAACCGTATTTGAATGGGTGACGGATAAACTCGGAGCCCAGGGAACTATTTGTGCCGGCGGTCGTTACGATGGTCTGGTAAAACAATTGGGTGGTCGTGAGACCAAAGCAGTGGGTTTTGCTATGGGCTTAGAGCGTCTGATTAGCCTGCTTGCACAAGATGACATAGAGCAGCACTATAAGCATCCTCATGCGGTAATGCTGATGATGGGCGAACGAGCACAAAATGCAGGTTTTGCTTTAACTGAAGAACTACGTAATGCCATTCCTGATGTATGTATTCTGTGCGTTTGCGGCGGTGGTAGTTTTAAGAGTCAGATGAAACGTGCCGATAAAAGCCAGGCTGAAATTGCATTGATTCTTGGTGATGACGAACTGGATAATAATGTCGTGACGGTAAAGTATTTACGTGCTGAACAAGGTAATGATAAACCTCAGCAGGAACAACTGTCACAACAACAATTAATTGGACTGTTGACAGAAAAGACACAATAACTTTTACTGATACACTGAATAACAATAAATAGTCAGCCCTGAAAAACATATTATCTATTTGAAATGTAAGGAATTATCCCTATTTTTGAGTGACCAGATCGACCAGAAATGTT
>JAHXIM010000080.1 GCA_025655635.1 gamma proteobacterium symbiont of Lucinoma myriamae
AATCGACCAGAAAATCTGCACTTATTATAACATTTCTGGTCGATCTGGTCACTCAAAAATAGGGATAATTCCTTACATTCAAATAGATAATATGTTTTTCAGGGCTGACTAATTAAGGGCTCTGGAAATAAAGCATGAAGGTTAAATTAACTCGGTCTGAATCAATTTAAAGAGTATATGGTATCAGAAAGCTTAAATGCGTGAGGCATCTAATATGCTTAATTGAATTTACACAAATGAAAAAAAAGCCCATTAAAAAATGAGCTTTCGGTATTAAACTTAAAAATAACAAATAATTATCTTAATTAATATTTAACCAGAGCATCTTTTGCCATCAATTCCTATTTCAAGCTGTGCTTTTATTCTGTTTTATTTTAAATATATATTTAAATAAAGTTCATTAAAGAGATATTAATTACATTTAAGTTTAGCTCCCCGTTCCCCTTAGTAGAGTCTTATATTACTCAAGTCATGCATTAGCTTTTTATAAAATACTTGAGTTATTTTGTCTGTTTTCTATGGTCTATATAAGAACATAGAACAAGACACATTGATATAATGGTTAACCCTACATTTTACAGTAATATCCAAATATATTGTTTAATTATCAGTATATTAGCAATATTTAATTTACTTTTTTAATTAATTTTTTTTGTAATGAACAATTAAATATTAAATAAAACTATATTTTTTAAAAGATAATGAATGTATTTAGAATTAATCTTGTTTTTTTTTAACTTTTATTTTTACTGACTTTAATTTGAATAAATACAAGCCAATAATTGTTCTTCTACCAGATTCCAGTCATGATAATCAGGCTCAATAATTTCAATACGACTATCAGCACTCTGTTGTAATTTTTCTTTAGTAAAGTCTTGTTCTGAACGATTAAATAACAACCAGTTGTTATTAGTATGAAAAATACCCTTTACTCTTGAAAAGGTATCATTTTTAAAGAATTTTTCTAATTTGTCTTCATCAAAGACAATGCTATGACTAAAGATCCATCCACAGCCATAATAGCCCTGGCCATTATTTTCGAATTTTTGCCATGAGTAATTATCCTCCGCTGATACTTCCTGCTGTGTCTCTTCTATCTGTTCGGTTTCAGTTATTCTCTTATTAACATGAGAATGAGCATCAGGAAAAGTCACACAGCGCTTAATATTACGCTCTATATTCAGCAATTCATATGAAAACTGACCAAATTCTATACTATTAACATGATCCTTGGGAATTTCATAAGACTGGAAAAATTCATAAAAGTACTTAAGTTCCTCTTCTGTAGCCTGATCAGACTTACTGGCCAAAACAATATCAGCAATATTCAGCTGATCAATAAAGGTTTCATTATCCAGATATTTTGATTCTGTTAATTTATGTGCTTCAACCAGACAAATAGTGGCTTTTAAATCCAGTACCGATTGATAAAATTCACCAGTTAACACATCTAATACTTTTTTAGGATGACCTACCCCTGTAGGCTCTATAAGAATTCTATCTGGAGCTGCTTTTTTTATTAATAAGTTAAGTGCTATTTGTAATGGTAAACCCGCAGCACAACAAAGACAGCCTCCCGGCACTTCTTTGATAAAAACACCATCGTTTAACCGTTCTGTTTCAAGCATAGCACCATCAATACCTACATCACCGAACTCATTGACCAGTACAGCCCAGCGACTGTTTTCAGGACGCGAGCGAAGCAGTTTTAAAATTGCAGTCGTTTTTCCACTACCTAAAAATCCTGTGATTAAATTAGTAGGAATAGCCTGAATTTTTGTCGTCATCATTACTTTGCCTATGGTTACTGTGCCTATGATTTGCTAGAAAAGATGTGTAGGTTATGAAATTATTAATGTAAAGGCAAATGGTGCCTTGTAAAGTCATAGTCTTTCAGCTTTTCCTGGATAGTTTTATCAACCATACTATATTCGCCAACAGCAATAAAATTATGCTGTCCACAGAGATATTTATTGGCAACCATGAGTAATTGCTGAGCATTAATTTGTTGAAGTTCTATTGCTAACTGGTGCAGATAATCATTGTTCAAGTCATTGTCCAATTGATAAATTTTATTACTCACCAATTGTTGATTGCTTTGTAATTTAAACAGAATTTGACCACTAAATTGCCGTTTAATCTGCGCAAGCTCATATTTATTAACTTCATTGCGGCATAAATGTTCAATATGATTATTAATACCGCTGATCATTTTAATGAGTTTATCAGGTGCGACTGAGGTTTTAATAAAAAAGGGACTCTGATATCGACCGGACAATTGCCGTGCAGATATAAAATAAGCAAGACCCTGTTTTTCACGAAGATCAGCAAACAGGCGTGAACTGGGCCCGCCACCCAGTAATTCAGCAAGAATATGCAAGCTCAGCCAATCAGATGAACGTCTGGGCACTGTCACTACGCCATACAATAAATCAATCTGCTGTGCACCCTTTCTTTCTATAAAATCAAACTGTAATGGTTTGCTTTTGGAAAATAAGGAAATATTTGATAAGGAGGCATGCACATTAGCATTGAATTGACTTTCTAATCCATTAGTCCAATCAGAAAAATATTCAAAGACTTTATTCTGTATTAATGCTGTATCAAAATCTCCGGAGATAATTAAGCGGGTTTGCGCTGGTTTATAATATTTTTCATAAAAATCTAAGAGCTCGGATTTAGTTATGTTTTTTATTCCATTACTATTGCTTTGTTGTTGATGGTAAATATGAGCTTCAGGATAATTATTCTGATAAAAAAGCAGTTTTGCTAAATAAGAGCCTGAAGAATGTGCCAGTTTATTCTCAATTAATTGCTGCTCAGTTACTTTTTTATAAGAATTTTTATCCGGTTGAATATAAGCCAATTGCTGTGCTAATAAATCTAATGCCAGCTCAAGATCCTGAGGTAATAAATTAACAGAAATCACAGAATAGTGTGAAGTCTGCCAATATCTTATCGGCTCTCCTAATAAAGAAGCCATTTGTTGAAAATTAAGTTTTGCATACTTCTGTGTCCCCTGTTTTAGCAGCTTTAACACTAATGATGACAGTAACTCATCTTTCACACTCAGCTGATCTTTACCAGCATTAACAATGGCCGTGATACTAATATGGGGTGAATCATCACGTGATAAAACATCAACAATTAAACCGTTTTTTAATGTAAATTGATAAAAAACAGTATCTAATAATTTCAATTCATTAAAATTATGTTGCTTAGTCTTTTTTTTATCTAATTGATTTTCCATAAGCCGCATTACATCTTCAGGTGGATATTGCCTATCACTCTGTTGCTTAAGATAAAACGTCTTATCAGCCAATAGAGCAGGCTCAGATAGCGTACTATTAGTACAGGCAAAAAGCACCAGACAGCCCAAAAAGATAAAACAACGACTTCTTCTAATAAGAAAAAACTTTAAATTCATGTATCAACCTGATCGGCATGACTATTTTAAAAAGGCAACAATTCAGTGTATTGCTTACAAAAATTGTTCTTCCAGAGTTTTACTCAAGCTTTTGGGCAATATTTCCATCAGCCATTTAACAAAGCGTACCCCTGGACCCGGCTCAATTGTTAATGCCCGCCAGTCCTCGTGAAAATACTTCTGTGCCACCGCTTTTATTTGCTGGTTATCCACTTGCTGATAAGCATTAAGTGCTGTTATAGCATAGCCTGGATCATTGAAAAACAATGCGCCATTAGCAATCAACTCAGCCATTTCCCGATTATTTGACATTTTTTTTATTATCTTCATTTGACGATATTTCTGAGCACTGCATAGCTCCAGTTCTGAAACACCATGAAGGCGTACCCGTTCAAGTTCTTTTTTTATCACATTTTTAATCTGATGAAAATCAGCATAACTATGAGGCACCATTCCCATAGCAGTAATGCCTGCCTGCTCAAAAGTGAGAGGAAAACCTATAGTTTCAAAGACCAGCTCCTGCTCTTCTTTTAAAGCTTGTTTGAAACGAGAGGCATCATGATTGAGCAGAATATCAGCTAATAGTTCTACGGCATAAAAATCTGTATTTTTCATACCAACTGTATGCCAGCCAAGAGCATACAGGGGAAAAGGTGCAAGCGGATCAAAGTGACGCTCTGATTTACCTTTCAGGTTAGGAGTTTTTTTTGCAAATGCTTGATTTGTCTGTGAAGAAAACTTACTTTTAATATCTGAAAAATAAAATTCGATTTTTTCTATCGCCCTATTGGTATCAATATCACCCACTAATACTAAAATTGCATTATCTGGTTGATAATAATGATCAAAAAAACGTTTCACTTTCTTAACCGTGGCATTTTTAATATCCGTTTCATTACCAATAATCAGATGATCATATTCTGTACCCCGCCAGGCTGAAACCATAAATTCACTGGCCACTTTAAAATAAGGCACATTATCAATACGAAGTAACTTTTCTTCCAAAACTGCCTGGCGTTGGTTATCAAGATTTACCTCTGTAATGGCCAAATGTTGTAAGCGCTCTGCTTCTAACCAAAGCACTTTATCAAGAGAATCTACTGGCGCTTCTGTCCAATAAACCGTTTTATCATAATCAGTTGATGCATTGACATTGCCGCCAGAGTGTTTAATAGATGAAAAATGTTCACCATCAGGTACATTGGTTGAGCCCTTAAACATCATATGCTCAAATAAATGAGCATAGCCGCTTTCACCCGGCAATTCATTTGCAGCACCTACATCAAAGACAAGACGCAATGAAAAAATGGGTAATCGGTGATTTTCCATACTATAAATTTTAAGACCATTCGCTAATTGATAATAATCAATCCTGTCTGCACTGAGTTTGTTGAGCTGGGATGAAGACAATAATTGGCAGTCGGATATTTCACCTGACTGTTCATAAGTCATTGCATACAAATTAATTGGCAATAAAAACAATAAGATAACGCTTAAAACTTCATAATAATTATTTTTCATAGATAATACGGTTAGTGGTTAAAAAGTAAATTGAATATTAAAAGATATTTTTCAGATAAATTACTTGATTAAACAGATAAAACAACTATATTTCATATGCTTAATATATACTTTGATCTGTCAACACTTTTCAGGACACTCAATTACACAACTTTTTGCATCTCTTCGTAATCTACTGGTGACCAATAATCATTGGTAGAA
>JAHXIM010000181.1 GCA_025655635.1 gamma proteobacterium symbiont of Lucinoma myriamae
ATAAGAGTAGACAAACGAAATCGCTGGAATAGACCCAAGTACAATATGGCTTACAAAAGAGTGGGTTGAATCCTTAAGTTAATGGCATTGACTGCACTAAGGCAGACATCGTTAAATAGTTTGGCAATACGCTTAGCATGTTTAATGTCTACACAAAACACAAGCCCCTGTTTTACTGGCTGTCCGGAGATAATAGTTTCAGAAAAACTGTCTTTAACCAGATTAACAATCAACTCATCACGTGAAGGAATTTGTATTGTTTTTTGTAGATCGGATTTAACAAAATCCTTACCATTAAATCGTACTTTTGATAAATCAATATTTGTCTGCAAGCGATAAACAGATATTGGCGGTATTATTTCCCGCTCAATGGCTTCTTTAAGTGTCATTTGAGTTTCATATTGACCAAATATATCTTCAAGATTTTTTTGATCCAGTCGCTCATCAGTTGCAGTAAAACCCAACAAATTATCTGGTTGGAAATATTCCAGAATTTTTTTCAGTCCATTTGCCTGAGCATGATGAGCCTCATCGACAACAATATAATCAAAAGTTTTTACATCCAGCTCAGAATAATGGCGCAGTAAATAAGCATAGGTTTGTACACAAACCTGCTGGCCGTCATTAAAAACAATGCTTTCATCAACACCAATATCAGGATACCGCTGATTAAAACGTTTAATTGTTTGTTGTTTTAGATCCTTCCTTGGCAATAGAATCAATGCTTTTGTTTGCGGGGTGTTTTGTAATTGTCTGGAATAATCCTCTATAAAGATTTCTGTTTTACCCGTTGCTGTTGGTAAAACAACAATAAAAGTATTTCTACCTTGTTTTCTGAGTGAGCCAATATAATCCAGCGCATCATGCTGATGCTCTGCTAATTGAAAGGTTTTAAGTGAGCGTAACGATTTAAAATGAGGCGTGCTATTAAAAAGTGACTGTTCACCAAAAAAAATTTTAACTCCTGAATAAATTTTTCACTATCAGCCATGCCCCGTTGTGACCAGCGGAAAACCTTATAACCTTCTACAGCTAATGAATTTTGTTTGAAAAGTTGTGATGCATAGCGCTTTTCTTTAATCGCAGCAGGATGATGAAACTGTTCACCATTAAGTTCTATAGCATAATCACCATTAGTCGTTTTAAGCACATAATCAATATAGCGCCTTTTACCATCATAATCATAATATTCGGCTTCTCGTGTTAAAGCATATAAACTTTTTTCTCCAAATGCCTGAGCAAAATATTCTTCAAATGTCGCTTCCGGCAAAGTTGGATCAATAGCTTGTTCTTGTCGATTTACACCATAGCGTTTTAATTTATCCGGCTCAGGTTCAGGTGAAGTAAAAAACTCCAGCTCTTTTTTGAATCGTTCAAGATCATTAACTGATTTAATAGAAAACCGTAAAAATAAGTCATAATGATGCACCAGTTCATTTTGTACACTGGTATAGCTGATATAGGGGTAATGTGAAAGCTGACAGATATTGATATCAATTTTTAAGCAGCTTGATTGTAACCGGTGCGTGTATATCAGTCCCGTTTCTCTTGTTTCATGGTATTGATAATTCAGATTATCTAAAAATGGGGAAATTTCTTTTTTGACATCGTTGATTATTGAATTTTCCATAAGAACTAATTATTAAATTTTCTCAAGCACAATCGTTTCCCAAAAAACTTCCGTTCTGCTTAATTGGTCATCTGACCGTTCAATTGTTTTTATCTGATAATGGTACTGAGTTGCCAAACTCTTAATTTCAGCAATTGAAACCGGATACATTAAACGTTCATCTGGTGATGCTCCATATCGAAGCGTAATAACCAGCAAACCATGCTGATTATTCAATGTAGAAAAAGTTTGAAAGGAGTTAATTCTTTCCTGTGTGGTCAGATGCATCCAGACTGCGCTGAGTAAAATCATCGACACCTGATTTTTATAGTTTTCCAGTTTAGATAAATCAGGTAATGAATCAACTACCCATTTAATCTGATCATCACGAAAACTTCCCTTACTTTTTTTCTTAAATTGCTCAAAAAATTCAATAACCGGATCGACAGCAACAACTTTATAACCATGTTCAGCAAGCCAGAAAACATCACGTCCTGAGCCGGCCCCAACATCAACTATCAATGCATCTTTGGATGGTAAATAGGCTAACCAATCCTGATGTACAGCTTTAAAATTTACAGAATCATATTGCTGAACCAGTCGTTCATTATTTTTTTTATAAAATTGTAAAGTTTGATCCATCATTTTTAAACTGTCAGTCAAATTAAGTACTGAGCAACTACTTGCATCAGACCATAGTCATTATTTTCTGTTAATGATTACTTTACTATTTTACATTAACGGCATCAATAACTTCATTACAACCTTTCTTTTCCTACTATTACCAGAGTGTCAAACTCCTGCACATTATATTAAAAGCAATTGTTTTATTGCTTTTAATATATAAAGCAATTAATATAATGTTTTATCAGTAAAAGCAACTTATACGTTTCAAAATGAAATCAATACTTAAGCAACTAAAAGAACGCAGATTAGCACTGGGCATGAAGCAAAAAGACATGTTGCTTCGAGTTGGTATACTACGCCAGCAATACCAGCGTTTAGAGTCCAAAGGGAATCCCCGTCTGGATACACTCGAACTTATAGCCAAAGGACTCAAAAGTGAGTTGATGCTTATCCCTCATGAAAAGCTGGGGGCGGTCAAAGCAATTCTGGAGAATGATAATGTTTCAGCCCAGACACTCATAAACAAAGACTCCAGACAGGGCAAAGAAAATACACTGGCCGATAACCCGTGGAAGGACTTACTGGAGGGCGATGAGTGAATTCTGGCAAAAATACAGATGGAATTAGTGTTTTGAAACTTAGCCTGCATGGCAGGCTGGTGGGTTATCTCACTGGTTTTCAAAATGGACGTAATGTTCTAAGCTTTGCAGATGAATTCAGACTTGATCCTGCACGTCCGACATTTAGCCTGATCACACATCCGGGTTTCCATCATTCAGGCAAGCTCATGTCAGAGCCATGGATTAAAAACCAGAGATTACATCCCGTCTTATCCAACTTGTTACCTGAAGGTGCATTACGGGAACTCATTGCTCAAGGGTTAAAAACCCATATTGATAATGAGTTTCAGATTTTCTCCTATCTTGGCCAGGATCTACCCGGTGCTATAGTGGCTACACCAATGGAGCCTGAAGATGTACCAGATAATATATTAGCCATCCACAACAAAGCCAAAATTATCAAATTTAAGAGAGGCAATCAAGAAAATAACTTTTCCTTAGCGGGTATTCAAATGAAATTTTCCATGAAGGAAAAGGATGGCCGTTATAATCTTTCGGCAAATGGCAGCCTTGGTGACTGGATCATTAAAACACCATCCACCCGGCATAAAAATGTACCCCTAAACGAGTATACAGCAATGTCTCTTGCTGCTTTAGCTGGGATAAACATCCCTGAGATCAAACTCATTGAATTGAATAAACTGGATAATTTGCCGCCAATCAATCTACCTGATGAAAAACTAGCCTTTGCTATCAAACGCTTTGATCGTGACGACAATACACGAATTCATATGGAAGACTTTGCCCAGATCTTAGTGAAGTATCCACACAACAAATATAACTCGGCCAATTATGAACAAGTTGGGCAGGTGCTTTACAAATATTCAGGTGATGGGCTAGCTGATGCTCAGCAGTTTGCCAGACGATTGCTGGTCAATATTTTACTTGCCAATGGTGATGCTCATTTAAAAAACTGGAGTTTATGGTATCCGGATCATGTGACACCAGGATTATCTCCTGCATATGATATTGTAAGCACCAGCGTTTATATCGACAATGAAACAAAATATGCTTTGAATTTAGGCAAGACAAAAGAATGGTACTGCGTAACGATAGATAATTTTCACTCATGGGCTGATAAGTCCGGTATTCCCTGGCATACTATAAAACCGCATCTGGATGATGTGATGGAAAAAGCACGCACATTGTGGCCTGAAGCTTTAAACAATTTACCCATGGACGATGAACATAAAGAAAAACTAAAAGATCACTGGCTTAAACTTCAACCTGAATTTCGTATAAAAACGACATAAGAAAAACACTTCACCTTATCTGTTAAAAGATTATTAAATGAATAAAAAAGCCCTGCAATAGCTGGGCTTTGGTGAAACGGGAAGCATGCTTTTGATCTTTTATCTTACTCTGACCCCAATTATTATTACGTCAGCAATACCAGCGTTTAGAGTCCAGAGGTAATCCCCGTCTGGATACTCTTGAACTCACAGCCAAAGGACTCAAAAGCGAGCTGATGCTCATCCCTCAGGAAATGCTAAATATATACACTTATCCATCATCGTTAGAAGATTTTATTTTTTCATGTTACAATTATGACTATAGAAATATGACTATGGTTATAATCATGAATATATTACAAGTATCTAAATCAGAGTTTAAAGCCAAAGCTTTAGAGTTTTTCGCCAGGTTGAGTTCAGCGGTATGCCTTTAATTGTTACAGATCATGGGAAGCCTTCTATAGAAATACGCCCTTATCACACTAAAAAACGTTCTCCTTTTGAAATATTGAAAGGTAGTGTTACAGAATATCATGATCCAACTGAGCCCGTTGGCGAGGATGACTGGGAAGCTCTTTCATGATTGTTCTTGATACTCACACCCTAATCTGGTGGGTCAGTAATAGAGAAAAATTGTCCAAGGCTGCTCATAAAGCGATTGAACTTGAGTTAAAAAATGAAGATGGACAAATTCTTGTTTCATCTATTACTGTCTGGGAAATTAGTTTATTGATTGAAAAGGGTCGTATCACTCTGACTATGGATCTGGATGAGTGGTTGCGAACCGTTTCAGATATAAAAAATCTGCATTTTATACCAATTGATAATGAAGTAGCCATGAAGTCTGTAAGATTGCCTGGAGACTTCCATCCAGATCCAGCTGACCGAATGATCACAACTTTAGCCCGACATTACTCTGCACCGCTTGTAACCAGTGATGCAAAAATCCAGAATTATAAGTAGTCGATCCTGAAAAAAGATAATCATCATGAATCGATAGATTATCGTACAACATTAATTGTAATTTTATTGTTCCTGATCAAATT